>DASYFZ010000679.1:0-18932 GCA_036000295.1 Solirubrobacteraceae bacterium | reverse complement strand
GCGTCGAGATCGAGGAACAGCTCGTAGACCTCGTCGACGACCTCGTCGACGCGGGCGTCCGGGCGGTCGACCTTGTTGACGACCAGGATCACGGGCAGCCGGGCCTCCAGCGCCTTGCGCAGGACGAATCGGGTCTGCGGCAACGGGCCCTCGCTGGCGTCGACGAGCAGCAGCACGCCGTCGACCATCGTCAGGCCGCGCTCGACCTCGCCGCCGAAGTCGGCGTGCCCGGGGGTGTCGACGATGTTGAGCTTGACCCCGGCGTAGTGGACGGCGGTGTTCTTGGCGAGGATCGTGATGCCCTTCTCGCGCTCGAGGTCCATCGAGTCGAGCACGCGGTCATTCACGTCCTGATTGGCGCGAAACGCTCCCGATTGCCACAGCAGGGCGTCGACCAGCGTCGTCTTGCCGTGGTCGACGTGGGCGATGATCGCGAGGTTGCGGATGTCTGTGCGGGCTGCCATTCCCAGTCCACGATAGCCCGCGACGCCAGAAGACCCGCTACCCGGCGCCTTCACACGAACTGCGCAAATCCGCGCAAAAGCGCCATATGATGCGGCCAGTGATTCGCGGCGGGGGAGCACTGTGAGCGATATCCGTGACCCTTACGAGGCAGAGCGCCTCGACGTTGTCGCGCCCGATGAGCTGCATACGCGCAGGGACTTCCTGCAGCGCACCGCGGTCACCGCGGGCCTGGCGGCGTCGCTTGGGCTCACGCTGCACCCCGACACCGTGATCGCCGCAGCGGCGCGCCAGCAGCGTCGCGCCGCGATCCCCTCACCCCGGAACCTGCCGATCGACACGTTCGTCGTGCTGATGATGGAGAACCGCTCGTTCGACCACTACCTCGGCTGGCTGCCCGGAGCCGACGGACGTCAGGCCGGCCTGCGGTTCACCGATGCGCACGGGCAGACGTTCGCGACCCACCGGCTGGTCAACAACTACCAGGGCTGCGGCTTCCTGGACCCCGACCACTCGTGGGACGGCGGGCGGACGGAGATGGACGGCGGCAAGATGGACGGCTTCCTGCGCGCCCAGAGCGACGTGTTCTCGATCGGCTACTACGCCGAGCAGGACCTCCCGTTCACGCCGCACGTGGCCAAGACGTTCACGGCGTACGACCGCTTCTTCTGCTCGCTGCTGTCGTCCACTTACCCCAACCGCGAGTACATGCACGCCGGCCAGTCCTACGGGATGATGGACAACACGGTCCCGATCGGCTCGGGCGGTCAGCTCGGCTTCCCCGACACGACGATCTTCCACGCCCTGTCGGCCAAGGGCGTCTCCAACCACTACTACTACACCGACATTCCGGTCTCGGCGCTGTGGGGCGCGCCCGGGATCTCGCGCTCGAGCCCGGTCCAGACCTACTACGAGCAGGCCGCCACCGGAACGCTTCCGGCGCTGTCGTTCGTGGACCCGGCGTTCAACGGCGAGGATCAGGGCACGTCGGGAGATGAGCACCCGCACGGCGACGTCCGCGTCGGTCAGGCGTTCATCGCCGACGTCGTGCATGCGTTCCTGGAGTCGCCGCAGTTCAAACGTGGTGCGCTGTTCATCGTCTACGACGAGTGGGGCGGCTTCTTCGACCACGTCCCGCCGCCCCGGGTGCCCGACCTGCGTGCCAGCTCGGACACCAACAAGGACTTCGGCCAGATGGGCCTGCGGATCCCGGCGGTGGTGGTGTCACCGTACGCGCGGCGCGGCCACGTCGACCATTCGATCTACGGGTTTGAGTCGATCCTGAAGATGATCCGCTACCGCTATGGCATCGGGCCGCTGACGCCGCGCGATCTCTACGCCAACAGCATCGCCGCGTCGTTTGACTGGGAATCGAAGCCCGATTACGACGTGCCGTCGCTACCGACCCCACCCCACATCATGGCCACGGCGTGCAGCGGCTCGAGCCCGCTCAGCGGCCTGCCGGTGCCGGTGCCGACGCCGCCCACGCCGCCGGTGCCCCTTGCGAGCCGCGACAAGTGGAGGGCACAGCAGCCGGAGGAGCGCCCCAAGCCACACGACCTCGCCAACCTGATCACGTCGGGGTACCTCGAGCGGCTGCACTTCAAGTACCGCCCCGCCACCCCGGCCACGATGTTCCGCCATCCCTCATCGCTGGGGATGCGGCCGTGAGACGGACGGCGCTGCTCGCCTCTCTCAGCGCCGTGATCGCCGCGATCGCGTGTTGCGCCGCAGCCGGAGCGGACAGCTTTACGCCCGTGCGCCTCGGCATCACGATCGCGAAGGTGGCCCGCCTGCACCAGCCGCTGAAGGTAGGTGTCGACGTCAGCGCCGACGCCAGCGTGCTCGACAACGCGACAGGCCCGTTGTGGATCCGCATCAAGCTCGCGCAGGAGTGCGGCGGCACATTCTCGTCGACGCCGGGCGTCACACTGCTCGACCGGCAGCTGCGTCCCCAGCCTGCGACGGGGCGGCCATATGACGCGAACGCGAGCGGGTCGGGCCGGCCGACGCGCTACGGCGACCAGACGGTGTGCGCGTTCCTGGAGGA
The DNA here is from genome assembly GCA_036000295.1 of Solirubrobacteraceae bacterium. GTDB lineage: Bacteria > Actinomycetota > Thermoleophilia > Solirubrobacterales > Solirubrobacteraceae > Palsa-465. The sequence continues at coordinate 16,420 of DASYFZ010000679.1, read as the reverse complement.
GGCCGGCGACAACCGCATGTTCGCCAACGACACATCCAACGACGTCAACGTCTCGCGCAAGTGCACCACCGCCGCGGCTACCTATGACGCCGCGCGTCGCCACCACGCGAGACCGAAGACGCTGAGCGCCGATCGAAGGGCCGCCCGCCGCGCATGCGGGCCGGGTGTGCCGCTGTGAGGCTACTCAGGCTCTGCATCGCGCTCGTCTGCTGCATGTCGCTGCCCGCTTGCGCAGGCCGGGCGCAAGCGGCGCTGCCCTCGGTCCACCACGTGTTCGTGATCGTCCTCGAGAACGAGGCGGCATCGACCACGTTCGCTCCCGGAAGCCCGGCGCCGTATCTGGCGCAGACACTGCGCGCCCAGGGCGCCTATCTGCCCAAGTACTTCGGAACCGGGCATGAGAGCAACGACAACTACATCTCGATGATCTCTGGGCAGGCGCCCAACCCCGACAACCAGTCCGACTGCCAGACGTTCACCGACTTTCCGGCCGGCGCACTGGGGCCCAACGGCCAGGCGCTCGGCGACGGGTGCGTGTATCCGTCGAACGTGCAGACGGTCGCCGGTCAGCTGAACGAGGCCGGCCTGACGTGGCGCGATTACAACGAGGCCATGGGGGCCGATCCAAAGCGAGAGTCGTCGGTCTGCGGCCACCCGGGCATCAACATGGCCGACGGCACCCAGAAGGCCACGGCGACCGACGCGTACGCGACGCGCCACAACCCGTTCGTCTACTTCCACTCGATCATCGACGACACGACGCTCTGCGACACACACGTCGTCGGGCTCGACATGCTCCCCAAGGACCTGGGGTCGGCAGCGAACACGCCCAACTACGTGTTCATCACGCCCGACCTGTGCAACGACGGACACGACGCGCCGTGTGCCAACGGCCAGCCCGGCGGCCTCGCTCAGGCCGACACGTTCCTGCGCAAGTGGGTCCCGATGATCACGAACTCGCAGGCGTTCAAGGAGCAGAACGGACTGCTGATCATCGCCTTCGACGAGTCCGAGACCACCGACGCGAGCTCGTGCTGCGGCGAGATCCCCGGCCCGGGATCGCCGCTTCCCGGCATCTTCGGCCTCGGCGGAGGGGACGTCGGCGCGGTCCTGCTGTCGCCGTGCATCGCGCCCGGAACGGTCTCGCAGACTCCCTACAACCACTACACGATGCTGCGCAGTGTCGAGGACCTGTTCGGGCTCTCGCACCTCGGCTACGCCGGGCTGTCCGGTGAGCAATCGTTCGGCTCAGACGTGTTCACGCACAGTTGTCCCCTGGCGGCGGCGAACGCACCCCCGTCGGCCCGCATCAAAGCGCCTTCGATTGCCTCGAACGCCGCGACCAAGCCGCGGATCCCGGTGTCGTGGAGCTCGGTCGGATCGGCCGCGAGCAGCTACACGGTGCAGGTGCAGAAGGGGGCGGGCGCCTGGCGGACGCTGCTGGCCGCCACCACCCACCGTTCGGCGACGTTCGCGGGACAGCCCGGACGCACGTATCGCTTCCGCGTGCGCGCGATCGGTGCATCGGGCCTGGCCGGAGCCTTCGCCACCGCGACCACCGTGACCCCGACGGGCGTCCACCCGAAGGGCGCTCATTACTCAAAGGGCTGGCACGTCTCCAAGGTGAGGGGCGCGTGGCAGGGCCACACGATCGAAAGCTCCAAGCCCGGCGCGAAGCTCACGCTGCGCTACGTCGGGGGCGCGCTCGAGGTGATCGGCGACCGTGGACCCAGCTCAGGCCGGGCGCGGATCGCGTTCGACGGTCACAGCACCACGATCAGCTTGCACGCGGCACGCGCGAAAACCCGGCAGGTGCTCTACCGCCGAACCGCACGCGCCGGCACGCACCGGCTGACGGTGACGGTCCTAAGTGGGGTCGTCGCGCTCGAGGGGCTGGCGATCAGCTCCCGAACCGGCTGACGTCTCGCCTGCCCCCGGCTCGCCTGCCCCCAGCTCGCCGCGCGACCCCTCGGGGAGCTGACCGGGCGAGACCTCGCCGTTGGCCTCCGCCGCGACTGCGCGGATCACATCCAGCGCGGGCTTGACGAGGTCGATCGGGAACACGATCGTCGAGTTCTGGTTGGCGCCGATCTCGCGCAGCGTCTGCAGGTATCGCAGCTGCAGGGTAGTCGGGTTGCGGCCGATCACGTCGGCCGCCTCGGCGAGCTTCGCCGCGGCCTGGAACTCGCCCTCGGCGTTGATGATCTTCGCGCGGCGCTCGCGCTCGGCCTCGGCCTGCCGCGCGATCGCGTGCTGCATCCGCTCGGGGATCTCGACGTCGCGGATCTCGACAGTCGTGACCTTGATGCCCCACGGCTCGGTCTGTGAGTCGATCACGTGCTGCAGGCTCTCGTTGAGTTGGTCGCGCTCTGCCAGCAGCGAGTCGAGGTCGACCCCGCCGAGCACCGAGCGCAGCGTGGTCTGGGCGATCTGAAGCGTCGCGTTGTGGAAGTTCTCGACCTGGGTGACGGCGCTGTTGGCGTCGACCACGCGGTAGTAACACACGGCCGTCACCCGCACCGGGATGTTGTCGCGCGTGATCGTCTCCTGCGGAGGAACCGTAAGCGTGACCGTGCGCAAGCTGACCCGCACCATCCGGTCGATCGACGGCACCAGCAGCACGAGGCCCGGTCCCCGCTGGTCCATGAGCCGCCCCAGCCGGAACACGACCGCGCGCTCGTATTCGCGCAGGACCCGCACCGAGGCGGCCGCAACCGTCAACCCGATCACGACCAGGACGACCAGGACGATCAGGATCGCGGTCACGTCAGCTCCCATTCCTCGGCACGGCGCACGCCGACTGTGAGTCCGGTCAGGTGCTCCACAACGACCTTGTCGCCGGCGTGCAGCTCGGCGCCCTCCTCGTCGACGATCGATCGCCGTGCCCGCCACAGCGCGCCGTCCACCAGCACACTGCCGGTCGGCTCTGCCCAGCTGCGAACGACACCCAGATGGCCGATCAGGCCTTCGGGCCCGGTTCGCACGCGCCGCCGTCGAACCGCCATCCCCTTGGTCACCGACAGCGCCACCGCGCCGAGCCCGATCGCGACCAGCAGGACCGCACTGATCAGAGCGACTGCCAGCCCGCCGCCCAGGCCGCTCACCGCAAGCACGGCGCCGACGCCGATGGCGATGACACCGGGTCCGCCCAGCATCCCCAGCGATGGCACATGCGCCTCGGCCACGATCACGATCGCCCCCACGATCAGAAGCGACACGCCCAGTGCGGTCATGTGTCAATGGTACGCCTCTCGACCCGCCGGCCGAAGGTGTTGGGACCGCCCCGCTGCGACGTGCTCAGGCCGACAACGCGCGCCGGACAGCGCTGCGCCCGCGCTTGTTCTGGAACATCGCGGAGTCCGCGCAGCGCAACAGGTCGTCGGCGGTGTCGGCATCGATCGGGAACACGGCACGCCCGACGCTGGCGCCGAGTCGCAACTCATGGCCGGCGATCTTGAACGGGTCCTGGAACGCCCGAGTCAGGCGGGCGATGACAGCCTCGGCCTCCTCGGGCGAGGTGTGACTGTGGATCAGGATCGCGAACTCGTCGCCGCCGAGGCGGGCCACCGCGTCGTCGGCCCGTGTAGAGCCGATCAGACGCTGACCGACGGCGACGAGCAGCTGGTCGCCGACCTCGTGACCGAATTCATCGTTGACCGGCTTGAACCCGTCGAGATCGACGTAGAACAGCGTCAGCGCCTGGCCGCGCTGGCGGGCACGGCTGATCGCGACGCGCAGCTGCTCGGTGAACTGGAGGCGGTTGGCCAGGCCGGTGAGCTGGTCGTGCAGCGCCTGGTGTGTGTTCTGGTCGACCAGCGCGCCGTTCTGGAGCGCTGTCGTGGCCTGAGCCGCGACACCCGAGAGCCGGTCGAGCAGGTCGGGGCTGGGCCTGAGTCGGTCGGCGCGCTCGATCACCGACACAACGAGCAATCCGAGGAGCGTGTCGGTGGTCGCCAGCGGCACGATGATCGTCGCCTCCGCGCCGAGCTTGGCGGTGATCTCGCGCAGCACCGGGTCGCCGTTCTCGGCGTCGATGAACATCGGCTCGTGGCTGGGGTTGTTGAGCAGACGCTCGAGCGGACCGCCGGGCACCGGCGTCCGCGCTTTGAGCTCGTCGAGATCGCCGTCGTCACCTTCGTTGCGGTGGATCGCCTGCTGGACGAGCTGCGCGCTGGCGGGGTCCCACAGGTAGACGCCGACGCGATCGCAGTCGACGACCGAGGGCACCGCGTCTGCGAGGCGCAGCGCGACCTCGCGGCTGGTCCCAGCACGTGCGAGCGCTCGCGCCAGGTCGAGCAGCGCCGCCGACTGGTCATAGCGCTGCTGGGCTTGCATCAGCGCGCTCGCGCCGTCCAGCGCGCTGGCCGCATAGCGCGCGTACACCTGCAGCAGCTCGCGCTCCACGGGGAAGAAGCGCTGGTCGGCGTGGTGCATCGCCAGCAACCTGCCGTACTCATGCCGGTCTGACTCGACCGGGACGACCAGCCACGAGTCGGGGTGCGCCGCCGGGTGGCGCTCGAGCACGAGCCTGGCGTATTCCATCGCCTCGTCGTCGGCGAAGCCCTTGTGGTGGCAGTGGATCTCGCCGTCGGGCGTCAGCCGCACGGCCACCAGGTACCGGGGCGCGCGCACCTCGACGGCGGCGCGATCGGTGATTCGCGCGAGCACGTCGTCGATGTGGTCCGCCGCGATCAGGTCAGATGCCGTGGCGAACATGCTCTGCAGGCGCTCGCGCATCGCGTCGAGCTGCTGGCGAAGCGCGGTCACCTGACCGGATGCGTCAGCAGTGGCCTTCGCGTGATCCGCGTCCCACGTGATGCGGTAGCGGCAGTGCGATGCGCCGTGCGCCGCGCATCGGTCGTGCTCGACATGTGCTTTGGGAAGCCCGAACAGGACCGGGGTGGTGCTGAGCAGGCCTCGGGTCCACGCGCAGTGATGCGCGCTGCGCTCGAAGCCGGGCGCGGCGGTGGCGACGATCTCGGCGAAGCCCGGACCTGCGTCGGTCGCCTCGAGCTGCGCGGCGACGCTGAACTTGCTCGCGCTCGTCGCTATCTGCCGGTACACGTTCTCTGGCGATCCCAGCGAGCGCAGCAGCGCCGCGACGGGCGACGCATTCAGCCGCTCGGCCGCGTCCCCACCGACGGCGCGCGCGAAGTCGGGGTGGTGGGTGACGTCGGTTCCGGCCCGCCACAGGGCGATCGCCTCGTCGTAGGAGATCCAGTTGGTGATGTCGAGCAGATACTCGGGGGAGCGCTCCGAGCCCGCGAGCGCCAGCAACTCGCCGACCGCCTGATCTCCCCCGAATGCGTGGACGCGAGCGAGCAGTACCGCGCTCATCGAGCATGAGAAGTGGTTGCCGTCGGCTGCAGATTCGGGGTCGGGTAGCACACCTCCCATGCACGGGTTATCGGAAGTCCCACGCCAATCGATTCCGTAGGAACTACCCAATGGACAACTTGGCGCTCCCCGGAGGTAGGCTGTCGGTCACGGCCCTGACCGCGTTAGGGTTCGGAGCGGTGGGCGGGACCAGATACTGAAAAGTCGACCCGGAGCGGACATGACGAGCACCAACGCCAGCGCACACGTCACGGACCTTGCCTCGCTGCGCGAGAGCGCCGGCAAACACCTCGGCTACACCGAGTGGGCGGAGATGACCCAGGAGCGGGTCAACCAGTTCGCGGATGCCACCGACGACCACCAGTTCATCCACGTCGACCCCGAGAAGGCGAAGCACACGCCGTTTGGCGGGACCGTCGCCCACGGTTTCCTGAGCCTCTCGCTGACCGCCAGCGTCGGCCAGCAGCTGATGCACGTGAGCGACGCCAAGATGGCCGTCAACTACGGGCTGGACCGCGTCCGCTTCCCCGCCCCGTTGAAGGTCGGCGCGCGCTGGCGCGGCGGTGCCGAGATCATCGAGGTGAGCGAGGCCGGGGGCGGGCTTCAGGTCAAGCAGCGGATCACGATCGAGGCCGAGGGCTCCGACAAGCCGGTGTGCGTGGCTGACTGTCTCGTTCGCATCTACGGGTGACGATCGACGTCGACAGCCTCAATGCGATCGACGTGCACGTGCACGCCGAGCGCAACCACGGAGAGCCTCAGGATGAGGTGACAACGGGGCTGCTGGACGCTGCCGCCAAGTACTTCGGCGCCGAGCCGATCCAGCCGACCGCACAAGAGGTCGCCGACTACTACCGCGAGCGCGGGATCCTCGCCGTGGTCTTCACCGTCGACGACGAGGCGGGCATGGGGCGCCGGCGACTCGGCAACGACGAGGTCCTCGAGGCCGCCCGGGCCAACCCCGACGTGATGATCCCCTTCGGCAGCGTCGACCCCCACAAGGGCAAGCTCGGGGTCCGCGAGGCGCGGCAGCTGATCGAAGCCGGCGTTCGCGGCTTCAAGTTCCATCCAAACACGCAGGCGTTCTGGCCCAACGACCCCGAGTACTTCCCGCTGTACGAGGTGATCGCCGAGGCCGGGCTGATCGCGCTGTTTCACTCGGGCACGACCGGCATCGGCGCCGGGATGCCCGGTGGCGGCGGCGTTCGCCTGAAGTACTCAAATCCGATGGCCGTCGACGACGTCGCCGCCGAGTTCCCCGAGCTCGACATCATCCTTGCGCACCCCTCGTTCCCCTGGCAGGACGAGGCGCTGGCGATCGCTGTGCACAAGCCCAACGTCTACATCGACCTGTCGGGCTGGTCGCCGAAGTACTTCCCGGAGAACCTCGTGCAGTACACGAACACGCTCCTGCGTCACAAGATGCTGTTCGGCTCCGACTATCCGCTGATCTCGCCCGACCGCTGGCTGTCGGACTTCGAGAAGATCCCGATCCGCGACGAGGTCCGTCCGCTGGTGCTCAAGGAGAACGCGGCGAAGCTCCTCGGGCTGCGCTAGTGCCCTAGAGACCGCCCGACAGCCGGTTCATCACGGCGCGCATCCCTTCGATCAGGATCGCCCGCTCGCGCTGCGGAACGTCGGCCAAGATCTGCTCCTGAAGCCCAGCCACGGCGCGGTCGGCATCCCGCAGCAGGTGCCGGCCGCGCTTGGTCAGCTCGGCCCGCAGGATCCTGGCGTGGTGGGCATCGGGCTCGCGCACGACCAGCTCGCGACGTTCGAGCCTTGTCAGGATCTCGATCATCGACTGCGGCGTCACCAGCGAGCGACGTGCCAGCTGGGCATTTGAGAGACCCGGGCGGGCGCCCAGCACCGACAGCGCCGTGTACTCCTGGACGCTCACGCCGCATTGGGCCAGCCTGGTGCGCATCTCGCGGCGGATTCCGTGCTCGGCCCGGCCAACCACGTAGATGAACGATGGCGGCGGCTCTCGGTTCGCTCGCGACCTCGGCATCCGGTTTTCACGCTACAGGAGCGGGCAAGCCCCTCATCTACGCTTGGAGGCAGCCTCATCCCGAAATGGCCGATAGGAGCACGAAATGGACCCCGTCAGCGTCACGATCTACACAGACCCCGGGTGCCCGTTCGGGTTCAACGCCCAGCGTCAGGAGGCACAGCTGCTCTGGCACTACGGGCACGCGCTGGACGTGACGCGGCGGATGATCGTGCTGAGCGAGCGGAGCGCGACCTATGAGGAGGCCGGGTTCAGCCGCGAGATGATCGCCGCGAACTCCGCTCGGCTACGCGAGCTCTACGGGATGCCGATGCTGACCGAGCCCAGCGACCGGTTGGCGTCGACCCGGGACGCTTGTCGCGCATACGTCGGCGCCCGCATGCACGATCGCGACCGCGCCGACGTGCTGCTGCGGGCGCTGCGGCGGCGCTCGTTCTCCGAGGGTCAGCACCTCGACGAGCCCGACACGATCCACGGCGCTGGAAACGAGGCGGGCATTGCGGCCGACGCGATCGACGCGTGGTTGACCGACGACGAGGTGGACGCACAGTTGCGCCGAGACATGGCTGACACGCGGGACCCGCTCCCTGAGGCCCGCGCCCTCTCACACCGCCTGTCCGGGCGCGATGGACAATCGCGGTATTCGACCGCGTCCGCCGTGTTCCAGCACGGCGACAACCGTCTCGTGATGCCGGGGTTTCAGCCGTTCGCGGTGTATGAGGTGGCGATGGCCAACGTCGCGCCCGACGTCGAGCGCCGCGACCCGCCGGGGGGCGTTGAGCAGATCCTCGAGTGGGCGACGTATCCACTCGCAACCGCCGAGATCGCAGAGCTTCGGGGCATCGCCATCGAGGACGCGCGCGAGGAGCTCGAGCGCGCCGAGGCCCGATTCGAGGGCGTGGCAGGTGACGGATACTGGTCGCCCCGGTAGCGTCTGCATATCCGTTCACCCCGGCGGGGTGAGGCTGGCTCACCCCGCAGACGACGAAGATCGACCGTCAGTCGTGCAAAGAGAGTCCCTTCCGTACGTAGTGGTCGGCGCAGTAGCCGCCGGCGAGCGAAGCTCGCGTGCGATCGCCTCGGTCGGGGTTCGCGCCGCCGGGGTGGCGCTCAAGCCGGCCGGCGCGTGGTGGCGCTCGCCGCTCGGCGCGCCCGTGCGCAACCGGGTCGCGGCCGCCTCCGACGCGCTTGAGCGAAACGGCCGGGAGCTGGTCGCGCGCACGAGCGACCAGGCCCGAGACACCGGCGCCAGGGAGCTCAAGCGGCTTGGCGATCAGCTCAGCGAATCCGGCCTGGCGGACGAGATCATCGACAAGCTGCTGTCCAGCGGCGCCTTTGACCGGATCGTCACCGTCGTGATCAACCATCCCGCGACCGAGGCACTGGTCGTCAACGTGGTCGACGAGCCCGCACTCGAGCGGTTGGTGTCGCGGGTGATGGACAGCCGGCTGGTCGACGGGGTCACGGCGCAGCTCCTGGCCAGCGAGGAGATGCAGGCGATCCTCGACTATGTCACGCGTTCGCCCGAACTGCGGGCCGCACTTGCCCACCAGACAGCCGGGATGGCCGAGGACGTGGCAATCGGGGTCAGGTCGCGAACGTACAACGCCGATGCGGCGGCGGAGCGCTTCGCGCGCCGACTGCTCAAGCGGCGATCCAAGCCCGAGCCCCAGCAGTGATCGAAGAGCCTCAGATCCACATCGGCTACGCGGGGTTGGTGACCAGGGCCGTGGCAGTCGGGATCGACCTGCTCGTGATTAACGGCATCGCTGTGATTACGGGGGCGCTGATCAACCTGATCGCGTCGTTTTTCGGGAGCAACAACACACTCACTCCCCTGGAGGCGCTGCTTGGCGGGGCCGCGTGGATCGCGTGGTCGGCGCTCTACTTCACGATCTTCTGGGCCCTCACGGGTCAGACGCCTGGAGACCGGCTGATGGGCATCAGGGTGTACAGCGACATCGCCGACCGGATCCGGATCCGCCAGGCGTTCGTGCGCTACTGGGCGATGCTGCTGGCCGCGCTGCCGCTGGGCGCGGGATTCATTCCCGTGCTCACCGACGACCGCCGGCGCGGTCTGCACGACCGGATCGCCAACACGGTCGTGCGCTGGGCCGATGGCGAGGAGGTCACCGCGGTGCCGGACCCGCACGTCGCGGTGATCCCCGTGGCGGAGCTGGGACCCGGCGCTGACGCCGGGACGATGCCCGCGGGCCACGCTCCGATTGCGTGACGCGCTGCTCGACTTCCTTGGCGAACATCATCCGAATGGGATGACCCGCGCACGTATGGGCTCCCATACGCTTACCGTCACTCGTTCCGCACAATCACCGGGTCGGCATCCTGCCTCGCGCAGGCTGACCCGACGGGCAAGGATGGAGGGTACAAATGGCCGATATCAACGTTGACGAGCTAGGGCCGGTCGATTATGTCGTGGTCGGGTTTCCTGCCGACAAGGCGGACTTCTCGGGAGCGATGGCCGACGAGCTGAAGAAGCTGATGGACAGCGACACCGTACGCGTGCTCGATCTCCTGATGGTCACCAAAGACGAGGACGGCACAATCTCGGTCGCCGAGCTGCGCGATCACGACGACAGCCTCGTCGGCGAGCTGCGGGCACTGGAGGCAGATCTGTCGCTCATGCTCGCAGTGGAGGACGTGGAGCGGATCGGCGGTGATCTGGAGCTCGGCAGCGCGGCTGCCGTGCTCGTCTGGGAGAACACATGGGCGGCTCCGTTCGCATCGGCAGTCCGCCACTCCGGCGGAGAGCTGCTCGCCATGGGTCGCATCCCCACCCAGGCGCTTATCGCCGCAGCCGAAGAGGACCGCGAGGCAGCCCAAGCGGAAGTGTGACGCCGGCCCTCTGACAGGACGGAGTGGTCGCCCTGTACGCCGACCTGTCGCCGGACACCTACCTTCAGCTCGCGCCGGGCATCCGCACGCGCCTGGACGCGGCAGGACATGTGCTTGTCGACGCGCCGGACGGCACGATCATCGACGTCGGCCCGCGAGGGTTTCAAACCTTGTCGATGTTCGCGCGGCCGCTGCGCCTTGGAGACGCGGTCGAGCGACTCGAGAACAGCAGCAACGGCTCGACCGATTTCGTGCCCACGCTGAGCGTCATCAACATGCTGATCGAGGATGGCGCGCTCGTGCCACCCGACGCGGATCGGACCCCGACCAGGGGCTGGGCCGATCCCGTCGAGCATGCGCGCATGCTCCACGACGACCGTCGGACCAACGACTACGTTGCGGCCGTGCGGGCCGCGGTGCGGCCCGAGGACATCGTTCTCGACATCGGGACAGGTAGCGGGGTGCTCGCTATCGCCGCCGCACGCGCGGGCGCGCGTCACGTCTACGCCGTCGAAGCCAGCGATATCGCTGACGTCGCCGAGCGCGTGTTTGCCGCCAACGGCGTGCAGGACAGGGTGACCTTGATCCGCGGTTGGTCCAGGAACGTCGAGCTGCCCGAGCCGGCGGACGTGCTCGTCGCGGAAGTCATCGGCAATGAACCGTTCGAGGAGGAGATCCTCGAGACGACGCTCGATGCCCGACGCCGGCTGCTGAAACCCGACGCGCGGCTGATCCCGCACACTCTCGAGCTTGTGGCTCATCCGCTGCTGATCCCGGAGGCGGAGGCCAGGCAGCGCGCGATCGGCTCGCAGGCGATCAAACGGTGGCGCCGGCTCTACGGGATCGAGTTCCAGCCGCTTCTCGACGCCGCCTTCCATGGGCTGGTGAACAACCCGACCGAGGCAGAGGTTCTCGCCCAATGGCCACCGGTAGGTCCGCCGATCACCCTCGCGACGGTGGAGCTCGGACGCTACGAACAGCCAACCGTCGACGCGTCCGCTGCGCTTACCGTCGCGGACACCACATGGGTGAACGCAATCGCCATAACGTTTCGTGCGCACCTACATGGAGGCGTCGTCCACACGCTCGATCCCTGGAGGTGGCCGTCCTCGAGCTGGGCGACGTCGGTGTGGGTGCTTCCTGACCCCGTACGAGTGGGGGCCGCCGACACCTTGCGGGTGCGCTACTGCCGCCGGGTGCAGGGTCGGGCCGACGGATTGAGCTGCGACGCTTCGCCCCTTTTGGGTGATGCCGCGACAGCCCCTGACCTGCACGATAGAGGTAGCCCGGTTCCGGTGAAGTCACTGGAGCCCTGATGTCAACACCGTTCAAAATCAGGAGGACGCGATGGGATTTGTACGTCGACGCGCTCGCCGCCGGACAGCGCTGGTGGTCGGAGGAGCGGCCTACGCAGCGGGCAGGCACGGAGGCCGTAGACGGGGTTATGACGAGGGTTACGACGACGCCGGGCAGGACGAGCAGCAGGCGGCACCACCGCCGCAGGAAGCGGCTGCGCCCGCCCAGGCGAGCCCGGGCATCGACTACGGTGAGCTCGAGCAGCTCGGGAAGCTGCACGCCGACGGCACTCTGACCGACGAGGAGTTCGCGGCCGCCAAGGCCAAGATCCTCGGAAGCTGACCCACGCGATCGCGCAATGCGATCGCGCGTGCCCGACCCGACGGGGCGGTTGCCCGAACTCATCGTCGAGGACTCGCCCGGCGCGGCCGACCTGGCGCTGCTCGAGGAGCAGGTGGCGGCCGCCGCGATCGCCGCCGCCGGGCTTGGTGACGAACGGGAGTTCGGGATCTTCGGTCGGGACGACGACGGTCGCGTCGTGGCGGGCATCTCCGCCATCGTCTGGGGCGGATATTGCGAGCTACAGGCGATGTGGGTCGAGGAATCGCTGCGCAACCGCGGGCTGGCGCACGCGCTGTTCGCCGGTGCGGAGGCCGAGGCCCGCCGCAGAGGCTGCGCGCTCGTCGTGTTTCACGCCTACGACCTGCTCGCTCGCGGTCTCTACGACCGGCTCGGATACGAGACGGTCGGTGTCATCGAGAACTGCCCGGCGGGAAGCGCTGCGCGCTGGTACCGCAAGGTCCTCTGAGCGCGCCCTCGGACGCGGCGTGCCAGAGGCGTACTGGCTCGCCCGCATCCTCAGAGCAGTTTGTCCAGGGTGATCGGCAGGTCGCGTACACGCCGGCCGGTTGCGTTGTAGATCGCGTTGGCGATCGCTGCGGCCACGCCGGTGATCCCAATCTCGCCGATCCCACGCGCGCCCGCCGGGGCGTACGGATCGGCGATATCGGTCCACATCACGTCGATTCTTGGCACGTCCATGTGGACAGGCACGTGGTACTCCGCGAGGCTTGGGTTCATGATCCGCCCGGTCCGCTCGTCGAACTCGGTCTCCTCCATGAGCGCGAGGCCGATCCCCATGATGATCCCACCGCGGAACTGGCTCGCGGCCGTCTTGGGGTTGATGATGCGGCCGCAGTCATAGGAGCCGAGGAGACGGTGGACGCGGGTCTCACCAGTGACGGCGTTGACCTGCACCTCGCAGAACACCGCGCCGGTGGAATGCATCGAATAGGCCTGTGTCTCGTCTGGCTCGGAGGCTGAGGCGACGACGGTCAGCTCGTCACGGCCCGCACGTTCCAGGATCTGCGAGTAGCTCTCCCAGCGGTTCGGGTCGGCGAGCTCGCAGAGCCCCTCGTCGCGACTGCCGACCTCATCGGCGGTCAGCCCGGCCAGGGGCGATTCGTCGCCGACGACCGCGAGCAGCTGCTCCACGAGCGCGCGCTGGGCAGCGATCACCGCGCCACCGATGGAGGCCGTCTGCCCGGAGCCACCAGCGAGCATGCTGCCCGGGAACGACGAATCACCGTAGGCGACGGTCACCCGCTCCAGCGGCAGAGCGAGGCGCTCGGCGGTGACCATCGTCTGGGTGGTCGAGGTCCCCATGCCCATGTCGTTGGCCGGTACCTCGACCGTGGCGTGGCCGGTCTTGTCGAGCCTGAGCCGCGCGACGCCGCCGGGGAAGCGGTGGTAGGGATAGGTCGCCGTGGCACAGCCCATCCCGACCAGCCATTCGCCCTCCCGGCGCGTGCCCGGCGCCGCCCGCCGCTCCCAGCCGAAGCGCTCGGCGCCCGCGCGCCACGCCTCGACAAGGTGCCGGGTGGAGAACGGCAGGCCCGAGCTCGGGTCCTGGTCTGGCTCGTTGCGGATCCGCAGCTCGATCGGGTCCAGGTCGAGCTCGACGGCGAGCTCGTCGATCGCCGACTCCAGCGCGAACGTGCCGACCGACTCCCCGGGCGCGCGCATGAACGAGTTGGCGAGCATGTCCATGTCGACCACCTGCTGGTCGGTCTTCAGGGTTTCGCTTGCGTACATGTGGCGCGCGGGGAACGTGAACTGCTCGGCGAGCGCGTTGTACGGGGTCATCGCGGAGATGCCGGTGTGGATCAGCGCCGTGAAGCGACCGTCGTCATCGGCGCCGATCGCGACTCGTTGCTCGGTGTTCGTGCGACCGCCGACCAGCCGGTACACGCCCTCGCGCGAGAGGGTGACCCGCACAGGACGCCCGGCGAGCTTGGAGGCGGCAGCGCCCAGCACGTGGTGCGACCACAGCGTCTTGCCGCCGAACCCGCCGCCGACATAGGGCGAGGTGAGATGAACCTGGTCCTCATCGATTCCGAAGATCTGGGCCAACGTCCACGCATGCAGCTTCACCCCCTGGCTGGCGTCGTGGACGATTAGGTCCTCGCCCTCCCACGCCAGCGTCACCGCGTGGGGCTCGATCGCGTTGTGATTGTGGCGCGGCGTGCGGTAGGTGAGGTCGATCGAGTGGGGAGCGTCTGCGAGAGCAGCCTCGGCATCGCCGACCAGAACCTCGACGGGCTGACCGACGAGGCTGTCGGGCGTGCGCGGGTGTGCCCTGGCCTCCTCGAAGGTCCGCGGCGTCGAGGACTCGTAGGCCACCTCGATCAGCGAGGCGGCGTGGTCGGCCTGCTCCTGCGTCTCGGCGAGGACGACTGCGACCGGTTCGCCGTTCCAGTGGATGCTGTCGTCTTGCATCACGGGCAGGTTGCTGCCGGCGGCCGCCCTGGGTGCGGTCAAAAACAGCTGCGGCGGCGCCATCCGCGGGGCGTTGCGGTGGGTCATCACGAGCACGACGCCGGCCGCGGTCTCGGCGGCGCCGGTGTCCAGCGCCGCGATGCGACCGCGCGCGATCGTGCTGTAGCGCAGCGCTGCGTAGACCATCCCCTCCATCACGTATTCGGCGGCGAAGCGCGCGTCGCCCCGCACCTTGAGCGGCCCGTCCAGGCGCGACACCTGTGCGCCGATGAGCCCGCGCTTGGCGCGCAGCACCGGATCGGAGCCGGCCTTCGGGGTCCAGCCCTGCGGGACGATCGGGACGGTGGATCGGGAATCGGCGATGCTCATCGGCGGGCCCCCTCGGTCAGCTGTTGCAGGACGGCGGCGAGCGTGCGGCGGGTCAGATCGACCTTGAACGCGTTGCCGGCGAGTGGGCGAGCGTCGGCAAGCTCGGCGTCGGCCGCCTGGAGGAATGTGGCCTCCGTTGCCGGCCGGCCTCGCAGCGCGTCCTCGGCGCGCCACGCCCGCCATGGCTTGGGCGCGACCCCGCCGAGCGCGATACGCGCGTCGGCGATCGCGTCGCCATCGATCTCGAGCGCCGCGGCGACCGAGACGAGCGCGAACGCATAGCTGGAGCGGTCGCGCACCTTGCGGTAGGTGGAATGGGCGGCGAGGTCACTCGCGGGCAGCTGCACGGCGGTGATCAGCTCGCCGGGCTCGAGCACCGTCTCCACATCGGGACGATCCTCGGGCAGCCTGTGCAGGTCGCAGAGCGCGATGGTGCGCTCTCCCGATGCGCTGCGAAGGCGCACGATGGCGTCCAGCGCGGCGAGCGCGACACACATGTCCGACGGGTGGGTGGCCACGCACGCCGGCGAAGCGCCGAGGATCGCGTGGTTGCGGTTGAAACCCTCGATTGCGTCGCAGCCCTCGCCCGGGGACCGCTTGTTGCAGCGCGAGCCGTCGGTGTCGTAGAAGTAGGTGCAACGGGTGCGCTGCAGGAGATTGCCGCCGACCGTGGCCATGTTGCGGATCTGCGCCGAGGCGCCGGCGACGATCGCGCGCGTGAGCATGGGGTAGCGCGTGCGGACCGAAGGGTGCTCTGCCACCGCGGTGTTCCGCGTGGCCGCGCCGATGATCAGACCTCCGTCATCGGCCTCCTCGATCTCGGCCGACAGGCCGGTCACGTCGACGAGCGCCGACGGGGTCTCGACGGTCTCGCGCATCAGGTCGACGAGGTTGGTGCCGCCGCCGAGGTATTTCGCGTTCTCATCACCGGCCAGGCGGATCGCGTCGGCGGCATCGGTGGCGCGTGCGTAGGCGAGCTCGATCACGCGGCCGCCCCCGCGTAGACCTCGGCGATGGCATCAACGATCCCGTTGTGGGCGCCGCAGCGGCACAGGTTGCCACTCATCCGCTCGCGCAGCTCGTCGTGATCGAGGGCGATCTCGGTGGCTGCGAGATCGTCAGTCACGTGACTCGGCACCCCACGGGCGGCCTCGTGCGCCATACCTACCGCCGAGCAGATCTGGCCCGGGGTGCAGTAGCCACACTGAAATCCGTCATGGTCGATGAACGCCTGCTGCAACGGGTGCAGCGCGCCATCGTCGGCGAGCCCTTCGACCGTGGTCACCTCGCGCCCGTCGTACTGGACGGCGAGAGCCAGGCAGGAGAGGATCCGCTCGCCGTCGACGAGCACGGTGCAGGCGCCGCACGCACCCTGGTTGCATCCCTTCTTCGTGCCGTGGAGCTCCAGGTGCTCGCGCACGAAGTCCAGTAGTGAGACACGAGCGTCGGCGGGTACCGGCGCGTCGCGGCCGTTGATGATGATCGGCACAGCGATTCCCCTTTCGGCGACGAAGCTCCTGACATCAAGCCAGGCTACTCAGCCCGAGACCCGCGTCGCGGCTCGCGCTCCTCGCATGGTCAGCCGAGCAGATCGTCGACGGCGCCAACTGGTTCCGCCGGCTGCTTGGGTCGGAGGCGCTCCGCGATCGCGCCAGATCGACGCCTGCGCCGGGCGGCAGCACACCGCCGGTCGTCCTCCATAGGCCCGGCAGCAGCGGCCGCGCGAACGGCCCACCCGACGCGCTGTTGCCGAGGAGCACGAACACGAGAATGACG
>DASYFZ010000650.1:0-4345 GCA_036000295.1 Solirubrobacteraceae bacterium | reverse complement strand
GGGTGAATCGGCCCTGGCGGCCAAGATCATCAAAGGAGAATCAGTGGCAGCAGTTACCGCAGATCAAGTTGAGGCCCGCGTCGTCGAGACGCTCGCCAGCTTCGGCCCCGACGCCGACCAGATCAGCCGGGAGTCGACCTTCGAGGAGCTCGACATCGACTCGCTCGACCTGGTCGAGCTTGCCCAGGTCGTCGAGGACGAATACGGCGTCGTGCTCAAGGGCGAGGACATGAAGGACCTCAAGACCGTCGGCGACTCCATCGACCTGATCGTCAGCCGCGCGGGGTGAGCGATCGCGCCATGGGACGTCGCCGAGTTGTGGTGACGGGGCTTGGAGCCGTGACGCCGCTCGGGATCGGCGCAAAGCCCCTGCACGAGCGCTGGGCCGCCGGTGAGGTCGGCATCGTCGACGGCGCCGGCACCTGCACCGATTTCGAGCCCAAGGACTTCCTGTCGGTCAAGGAGATCCGCCGCCTGGACCGGTTCTCGCAGCTGGGGATCGTCGCGGCCGACGAGGCGATCGAACAGGCCGGCTGGAACGGCCAGCTCCCGTATGACTCGATGCGGATCGGTTGCATCATCGCGACCGGCATCGGCGGCATCGAGACCGTCGAGACGCAGCACGACGTCATGCGCGACCGCGGGGCGAAGATGGTCTCTCCGCTCGGGATCCCCCTTTACATGCCGAATGCCGGTGCCGCGGCCGTGTCGATGAAGCACGGCCTCCAGGGACAGATGTACGGCCTGGTCTCGGCGTGCTCGGGTGGCGCCCACGCAATCGGCTCGGCGCTGCGGATGATCCAGTACGGAGACGCGGACGCGGTCGTTGCCGGCGGTGCCGAGGCGGCGCTGACGGCGTTCGGATTCGCGTGCTTCAACTCGATGCAGGCGTTGTCGCCGACCGGCATGTCGCGGCCGTTCGACGCCCGCCGAGACGGGTTCGTGATGGGCGAGGGCGCCGGCGTGATGGTGCTCGAGGAGGAGGGGGCCGCGCGCGAGCGCGGCGCCACGATCCTGGGCGAGGTGATCGGGTACGGCTCGACCGCCGACGCCTACCACCTGACCGCGCCGCAGCCCGATGGTGCGCCGGCTGCGCGGGCAATCGAGCTGGCGCTCGCGGATGCGGATGTGACCCCGGCCGGAGTCGCGTATGTCAACGCCCACGGGACTTCCACTCAGTTAAACGACTCGGCGGAGACCGCCGCGCTCAAGCGTGCCCTCGGGGAAGATCGCGCCAAGCAGATCCCGGTGTCTTCGACGAAGTCCGCGATCGGCCACCTACTGGGCGCCGCGGGCGCCGTTGAGGCAGTGGCCACGATCGAGGCGCTCAACAGCCGTGTGATCCCGCCGACGCTCGGCTACGAGGTGCCCGATCCCGAGCTCGACCTCGACTACGTCCCGGGCGAGGCGCGTCCGCTGATCAGCGCCAACGGAGGTCCTCCGGTGGCGATCTCGAATTCGTTTGCGTTCGGCGGCCACAACGTGTCGCTGATCCTGCAAGGAGCTTCGCAATGACCGCGACCCTCGTCCGCGAGCCCGCCACGCACCTGAGCCCGCTCGAGCGCCTCGAGGTGCTGTGCGATCCCGGGAGCGTTCAGGTGATGCGCTCGCGCGTGACCTCGACCCGGCTGGGTGACCGCGCAATCGACGGCGACGGCGTCGTCGGCGCGACCGGGATGGTCGCCGGCCGGCCGATCGCGTGCTACGCGCAGGACGGCAGCTACCTCGGGGGGTCGCTCGGCGAACGTCACGCCGACACGATCGTCCGTGTGCTGGAGACGGCGGAGCGCGCTCGCATCCCGGTCGTCGGATTCGTCGAGTCCGGCGGCGCGCGGATGCAGGAGGGCACCGCGGCGCTGGGCGGCTACGGCCGCATCTTCCGCCACACCGTCGGACTGACCGGCGTCGTCCCGCAGATCTCGATCGTGTCGGGCTCGTCGGCCGGTGGAGGCGCCTACTCCCCGGCGCTCACCGATCTGATCCTGATGACCGAGGACGCGGCCATGTTCCTCACCGGGCCCGGCGTCGTTCGCGAGGCCCTCGGCGAGGAGATCGATGCGGCCGAGCTCGGCGGTCCACGCGTCCACGATCGCAACGGCGTCTGCCACCTGGTCGAGCGGGACGTTCCCGCCGCCGCCGCACGCGTTCGCGAGCTGCTCGGCTACCTGCCGTCGGCAGCGGGGGAAACGCCGCCGCTGGTCGAGGCCCTGGAGCCCGACCTCGACGATCCGGGCCGCGTGGTGCCATCCGAGCCGCGACGCTCGTACGACGTGCGCGACGCGCTCGTCGGGATCATCGACGCCGGCTCGATGCTCGAGCTGCACCCTCGGTGGGGGCGCAACATCGTCACGGCGCTGGCCCGCCTCGACGGGCGCCCGGTCGCGATCGTCGCCAACCAGCCGCATCACCTCGGTGGCGTTCTCGACGCGGTCGGCTCCGAGAAGGCCGCGCTGTTCGTCAACTTCTGCAACTCGTTCGGCCTGCCGTTGATCGCGGTCGTCGACACGCCCGGGTTCATGCCCGGATCGAGGCAGGAGCAGGCCGGCGTGATCCGCCACGGTGCGTCGCTCGTGCGCGCGTTCGCCGCGGCCCGCGTGCCGAAGGTGACTGTGGTCCTGCGCAAGTCCTACGGCGGCGCGTACATCACGATGAACTCGCGCGACCTCGGCG
Organism: Solirubrobacteraceae bacterium; assembly: GCA_036000295.1. Lineage (GTDB taxonomy): Bacteria > Actinomycetota > Thermoleophilia > Solirubrobacterales > Solirubrobacteraceae > Palsa-465. The sequence goes on along the minus strand of DASYFZ010000650.1, from coordinate 1,675 downwards.
CCGACCTGGTGCTTGCGTGGCCCGAGGCCGAGCTCGGGATCATGAGCGCCCGTGCGGCAGTCGGGATCGTCAACCGCCGCGACCTGCAGGCGTCGCCCGACCCCGAGGCCGAGCGCGAGCGCCTCGCGGCCGCGTATGCCGACGAGCATCTCCGCGCCGACGCCGCGGCGGCGGCGGGGTTCATCGACGAGATCGTCGAGCCGGCGGACACGCGCAAGCGGCTGGTGTGGGCGCTGAGGGCGCTTGCGAGGCTGCGTTCGTGATCCTGGACGGCAAGCGGCTTCTAATCACGGGGGTGATAACCAAGGACTCGATCGCCTACCACGTCGCCGAGCAGGCCCAGCGCGAGGGCGCTTCGGTCGTGCTGACGAGCTTCGGCCGCGTCCGGCGCATGACCGAGCGCGCCGCCAACAGACTGCCCGAGCCGGTCGACGTGCTCGAGCTCGACGTCAACAAGCCGGAGGACCTCGACGGGGTGGTTGCGGACCTGCGCGATCGCTGGGGCGGGGTGGACGGGGTGCTGCACGCGATCGCGTTCGCACCCGAAGACGCGCTCGGGGGCAAGTTCCTGAGCACGCCGGCGGAGAGCGCCGCGCAGGCGTTCACCACGAGCGCGTTCTCGTTCAAGGCGCTCGGCGCCGCTTTGGCGCCGCTGATGGAGCCGGGCGGGAGCGTCGTCGGCTTGGACTTCGATGCCACCCTGGCATGGCCCATCTACGACTGGATGGGCGTGGCCAAGGCCGCGCTCGAATCCGTCTCGCGCTACCTGGCCCGCGACCTGGGTCCGCAGGGGATCCGCGTCAACCTCGTGTCGGCCGGTCCGCTCGGGACGGTGGCGGCACGCGGGATTCCAGGATTCGAGCAGCTCGCCGAGCTGTGGCGCGCCCAGGCTCCGTTGGGCTGGGACATCGAGGACCCATCGCCGGTCGCGAGCACGATCTGCTTTTTGCTGTCGGACTACGCGCGGGCGATCAGCGGCGAGATCGTCCACGTCGACGGCGGCTTTCATGCCGTCGGCGCGCCGACGGATCTGTCGTAACGGACCGCCTCGGGGCGTCCTCTACTCTCGGTCGGGGCGATGGAGCGGTGGCTGACATCTGAGCGCAACGTTCGCATCTGCGCGGTGCTTGGCGCGGTCACGATCGCGTTCTCGAGCATCCTCGTTCGACTCAGCCACGCGTCGCCGTCGACTGCGGCGATCTTCCGGTGCGCCTACGCGCTGCCGGTGCTCGGGCTGCTGGCCTGGCTGGAAGACCGCCGGCTGGGCCGTCGCGCCTGGCGCGAGCGCCGCGTCGCGCTGGCCTCGGGGGTGTTCTTCGCGTTTGACCTGATCCTCTGGCACCACTCGATCGAGGACGTCGGCGCAGGCCTGGCGACCGTGCTTGCCAACGTCCAGGTCGTGCTCGTGCCGCTGGTCGCGTGGGCGGTGCTGGCCGAGAAGCCCGGGCGAAAGGTGCTCGCGGCGCTGCCGTTGGCGCTGCTCGGGGTGTTCCTGATCTCCGGCGTGCTCGAGCACGGTGCCTACGGACGCAATCCCGGCCGTGGCGCTGCGTTCGGGCTCGGGGCCGGGATCGCCTACGTCGGGTTTCTGTTGCTCTTACGCCACGGTGGATCGGATGTGCGCAGGCCGGCCGGGCCGCTGTTTGACGCGACCGCGGTAGCGACGGTGTTCTGC
>DASYFZ010000070.1:0-2277 GCA_036000295.1 Solirubrobacteraceae bacterium | reverse complement strand
CCGACAACGGCGCGCAGCGGATTGCGGGCGGCTACGGCGCGACAGTGCTCGACGACGATGACCGCGGCCACAACGTGGCGGCGCTCAACGGCATCCGCCACGCGCTGATGTCGGGAGCGGACCGCACGCTGCTTGTCCCCGGAGACTGCCCGATGCTCGACCCGAAGGAGCTCGAGGAGCTGCTCGCGCGCCCGGTGCCCGAGCGATCGGCGCTGATCGTCCCCGACCGCCATGGGACCGGCACCAACGCGCTCTTGCTCACGCCCCCGGAGGCGATGACCCCCGCGTTCGGGCCGGGGAGCTGTCAGCGCCACGTCGAGCATGCCCAGGCCGAGAAGACCGAGCCCGAGGTGGTGCAGGGGAGCTCGCTGGCGCTCGACGTCGACACGCCCGAGGATCTCGCGCACCTGCAGAGCGCGCTGGCCGCATCGCGCGGCGGCGCCGCGCACACGCGGGGCATGCTCAACCAGTTGGCGCGCAGCATGGCATGAGCCCGGTGAGCGCAGTCGCCGTCGAGGGACTGCCGGAGGTGCAACCGGGAGACGACCTTGCCGCGCTGATCGCGACCTCGGCAGCGGGGCCGATCACCCGCGAGGACGTGGTCGTGATCGCCCACAAGATCGTGTCCAAGGCCGAGGGGCGCACACGGGCGCTGGCCGACGTCGAACCGAGCCCCCGCGCGATCGAGCTGGCCGGCGACCACGGCAAGGACCCTCGACAGGTGCAGGTCGTGCTCGACGAGTCCAAGGAGATCGTGCGCGCATCGCGTGGCGTCCTGATCTGCGTCACGAGGCACGGCTTCGTGTGCGCCAACGCCGGTGTGGACGCATCCAACGCGCCCGCCCCCGACACGTTGGTCCTGCTTCCGGTCGACCCGGACGCGTCGGCGCGCCGGATCCGCGCGGGCCTCGCCGACCACCTCGGGGCCGCCCCGGCGGTGGTGATCACAGACTCGTTCGGACGCGCCTGGCGCCACGGGCAGTGCGACGTCGCGATCGGCTGCGCCGGGATCGCGCCGCTCGAGGACTGGCGCGGGCGCCGCGATGCCGCCGGCCGCGAGCTGACCGCGACCTGGATCGCGATCGCCGACGAGCTGGCATCCGCGGCCGACCTCGCCCGCTCAAAGGACGCCAGGCAGCCGGTGGTGATCGTCAACGGCGCCGGCCGCCACGTCACCGACGACGACGGACCCGGCGCGGCCGCGCTGCTCCGGCCGGAGGCGGAGGACCTTTTCAGGTAGCGTGGCGACCGCAACCGCGCCCGATTCGCAGGAGAGAGCATGAGCGACGAGACCGTCAAGTACCTGCTGCCGGAGAGCGAGATCCCGACGCACTGGATCAACCTGCTTCCGGACCTTCCCGGCGAGCCGCTGCCGCCGCTTCATCCGGGCACGCTCCAGCCCGCCGGCCCCGACGACCTCACGCCGATCTTCCCGATGTCGCTGATCCTTCAGGAGGTCTCCGGTGAGCCTCAGGTCGAGATCCCCGAGCCCGTCCGCGACGCCTACAAGCTGTGGCGTCCGACGCCGCTGTTCCGCGCCCGCCGCTGGGAGCGCGCGCTCGATACCCCCGCTCACATCTACTACAAGTACGAGGGCGTCTCGCCCGCCGGGTCACACAAGCCCAACACCGCCGTCGCGCAGGCCTACGAGAACGCACAGGCCGGGATCAAGCGGCTGTCGACCGAGACCGGCGCCGGACAGTGGGGCTCCGCGCTCGCGTTCGCGTGCTCGCTGTTCGGGCTCGAGTGCGAGGTGTTCATGGTCGGCTCGAGCTACGACCAGAAGCCTTATCGCCGCTCGATGATCCAGACGTGGGGCGCGACGGTGCACCGCTCGCCGTCGGATCTGACGCAGGCCGGCAAGGCCAACGCCGGCCATCCGACGGGATCACTCGGGATCGCGATCTCCGAGGCCGTCGAGGTCGCCGCCCAGCGCGATGACACCAACTACTCGCTCGGCTCGGTGCTCAACCACGTGTGCCTGCACCAGACGGTCATCGGCCAAGAGGCGATCGCGCAGATGGCGATGGCGGGCGAGCAGCCCGACGTGGTCGTCGGCTGCGTCGGTGGCGGGTCGAACTTCGCCGGCCTGACGTTCCCGTTCATCCGCGAGGTGTTGCGAGGCAACGCCAAGATGCGGTTCCTCGCGACCGAGCCGACCGCCTGCCCGACGCTCACCCGGGGCGTCTACCGCTACGACTTCGGCGACACCGTCGGGCTGACGCCGCTGATGCCGATGTACACGCTGGGCCACGACTTCGTGCCCCCGCCGGTGCA
>DASYFZ010000611.1:0-3556 GCA_036000295.1 Solirubrobacteraceae bacterium | reverse complement strand
GGCGCCAACGGCCGGCCGGCCGGATAACCGAGATCCATCACGAACGCGACGAGCTTGCCCTCGGGGACGCCGAGCACCGACCGCGCCAGATCCTGATCGCCGACGGCCGAGTGACCGCTGCCGATCCCGAGGTCGGCGGCGGTGATCATCATCTGCATGGTCGCCTGCCCGATGTCGAACCGGTTGCGCTCGCGGGCGCGGGCCTCCTCCTCGTCGGGGATCACCATCGCGATCGCGGCGGCGGCGTTTGCGATGTGGCCGCCGCCACGCCACACAGTGGCGAGCTCACGCAACATGTCCCGGTCGGTCACGGCGACGAAATCCCACGGTTGATTGTTCTGCGACGACGGGGCGATCCGGCCGGCCTCGAGCACCCGGTCGAGGTCCGCGTCTGCGATCGCCTGGTCGGAGAACTCGCGCACATTGCGCCGAGCGGTGATGGCATCCCAGGTCTCCATCTACAGCCTCCTCAGTGGTGGCCAGCGTTGAATGCGGTCGGTACAGCTGGAGCCTACGCAGGCCCGGGCCCGCGTCAAAGCGCAGCGCCCGCCGCCCGCAGCTCGGTCAGAGCCTCGCGCGCAATCGCCCCGAACTCCTGCTCGTTTGCCGGGTCGGCCCACCGGGCGTAGGCGCGACCGAGCGCGAGGACGCCGATCTCGGCGGCCAGACTTGCGGTGATGTCGTCTGCGCCGCGATCCTTCAGCGCGTCGGTCATGGCCGCCGCGAACCCCGTCCGCTTGAGCGCCTCGCGCTCCTGCAGCTCCGGGTTGGCAGCGATGACCGCCTGGCGCCGGGGCCCGAACTCGCGGCGCTCGGGCGGGAACGCCTCCGCGGCAGCTTCGAGCGCCGCGGCGACGGCCTCCAGCGGCGCGGCGCCGTCGGGAGCCGACGCGATCCCCTCGGTGAGGGCACGGACGAGGAAGTCCTGGCCGATGAACAGCACCTCGCGCTTGTCGGGGACATGACGGAAGAAGGTGCTCTTCGTCAGCCCCGCCCGCTCGGCGATCTCGACCACCGTGGTGTTCTCATAGCCCTGCTCGGCGAACAGCTCGAGCGCGGCGCGCACGAGGCGCTCCTGGGCGTTTGGCTGCCAGCGCGCCATGGCCACAGGGTACGTGATGATGAGACCGAGTGCCATCACTCTGCTACGGTGACGGGACACGGTCCCATCACTCGTCAGGAGGCTTTTAATGCGCGTATTTGTGACCGGCGCCAGCGGCCACGTCGGCGCCGCCCTCGTCCCCGATCTGCTGCAGGCCGGGCACGAGGTCGTCGGTCTGGCCAGGTCTGACTCGTCGGCCGCTGTGCTCGAGCAGCGCGGCGCCGGCGTCGTTCGCGGCGACCTCGCCGACCTCGACGGGCTGCGCGAGGCCGCGTCCGCCGCCGACGGCGTCATCCATCTCGCCTTCGACCACGACGCCATGCGCGCCGGCGATCTGGAGGGCGCGGGCGCCGCTGACCTCGCCGCCGCGCGGGCGCTCGCCGATGGGCTCGGTGGTGACGGAAAGCCGTTTGTGGGCACCTCGGGAACGCTGATGCTGACCCTTGGCGGGCTTGACCGTGTCGGCACCGAGGACGACACGATCGGCGGCGGCTACCGAGTCGACACCGAGAACTTCGTCGTGGGGCTCTCGGAGCGCGGCATCCGCTCGTCGGTGCTGCGCCTACCGCCGGTCGTGCACAGCTCGCTCGACAAGCACGGCTTCATCCCGATGCTGATCGGAGTCGCCCGATCGACCGGCCGCTCCGGGTACGTCGAGGACGGCTTCAACCGCTGGCCCGCCGGTCATACGCTGGATGTCGCGCGGCTCTATCGCCTGGCTCTGGAGGGCGCACCCGCGGGATCGCGGCTGCACGCTGTCGGCGACGACGGCATCCCATTGCGCGAGATCGCCGAGTCGATCGGCCGCAACCTGGGCCTCCCCACCGCCAGCATCGCCGGCGACGACGTGGAGGCGCACTTCGGCTTCGCCGCCTTCGTCGTCGCGCTGGACAACCCGACGTCGAGCACGCGCACCCGCAAGCTCCTCAGCTGGGAGCCCATGCATCCCGGCCTGCTCGCCGACCTCGACGAAGGCCATTACTTCTCGGCCGCGTGAAGCGCCGGCTCGGGCCTCGACGACGGTGGTCTAATTGCGACAGGAAGCGATCCCGCAAGCAGGAGGCGAAGGCGTATGCCCTACACCATCAAGCAGACCGACGGGGCGTATCAGGTCGTAGATCGAGAGACCGGAAAGGTCTACTCCCGCCACACCAGCAAGGAGAATGCCGAACGCCAGCGCCGGCTGCTCGAGGGGGTCAGGCACGGCTGGCGTCCGACGGGCAAGAAGCCCGACGGACGCTGACCGCAGACTGTCTTGGCTAAGCGAGCGCCTTGGCCTTGATCGCGTCGAATTCCTCCTGGCTGATCGCGCCGCTGTCGAGCAGCCCCTTGGCCGTCTCGATCTCGCTCGCCGGTCCGCCCTTTCCGGCTGCCTGGCGGACGTACTGATCAAACTGGGCCTGTGCCACCTGGGTGTCCTGGGCGCGTCGCTCGGCCATGCCCGTGTGGTTGACGATCAGGTAAGTCAAGACGCCGATCCACGGAAGGATCACGACGAACACGACCCAGGCGGCTTTGGCCCACCCCGAAATGTCGTGTCGGCGAAAGACGTCGATCAGCACGGTGATCGCGATCCAAATGAAGATCACCCACGCAAAGAAGATGAGGATGTCCCAGAGGACATTCAGGAAGGGGTACGACGCAGCGATAACCAATCTGGTTTCTCCGATTTGTCTAGTTGCCTGATCCCTGCCAGCCTTCCTGGATCGTGAGAGCCTAACGCGACGGCATGTCGCACGTACGTAGGAGCCACGCATGCACAGGCGCACGCTGACTGCGATCGCGATCGCAGCGTTTCTTTTGGGTAGCCCGGCGGCGAGCGCGTCCCGCCCATCACGTCCAAGCAAAGCCGACTGGCACAAGATCCAGACGGCTGCCCACCTGCGCAACATGGCGCTGGCGCGCCACCGTACGGCGCGTTTCAGGTCGTTCACGGCGTCGCTGGGGCTCGGCCAGCTGAGTTCGATCCACCCCCTCGCTCCGGGCCGCTGCCGGACCGCGGTGACCGACCTGTACGACAACCTGCTCGACCTCGACAACGCGGTCCCCGGCGAGAACTGGAACCCGCTGCGCCGGGCGGTCGCCAAGGAGCCTTCGATACGCGCCTGCGCCCCGCGTCGCAGGCTGATGACGTAAGCGGTCGAGCCCGCTACGGCGATCGCGATACGGCAGCCAGCACCCAGGCGCCGCTGATGATCCGGCGCCGGGCGTGCGAGCCAGCCGGGGCGACGAGCCTCGCGGCCAGGGGCACTGCCATGCGCATGCGCCCAGTGTCCGTGGCGAAAGTGAGAACCAGATGAAGCCGCGGGCGAACTCGCGGCAGGCCCCCGGCTACAGCTCCGCGCGGACGGCCGCTGCCGCCTGCGCCATCGCGCGAAGCTTTCCGTACGCGGTCTCGCGCGGCAGGTACTTCATCCCGCAGTCCGGCGCCAGGACCAGCCGCTCCGGATCCAC
>DASYFZ010000565.1:0-12647 GCA_036000295.1 Solirubrobacteraceae bacterium | reverse complement strand
CTCGATCTCGCGGCGAACATCGGCCTCGGTGATCGGGCGGCGGAAGTACACGTCCCAAGCGTTCATGACGATCCCGATGCCCCAGGCAAGCGTCAAGAACACCGGCCACGGCCACCAACTGCCGGACGTCGTAAGGGCGATCACGAGCCAGATGCCCCACACGACGAGGTTGATGACCACGTATGCGACCAGGTGCGCCTTGAAGTCACGGCGCTTCTTGAGATGCAGCAGCGCCTGTTCGCGCTGCTTCTCGGGAGTGGCGGCGACGACGTCGTCAAGCTGATCATGGGTTGTTGCGGTCATGCTCCGATGCTCGCGACGTGGTGTCGTGGCGCCATCGTGGGATATCGGCAAGCCGCTGTGGCTTGCTGCGGATAGCTCCGTGTGCGGATTCTCAATCAGGGTGAACCGTCCTCTTACCTGGACGGCCGAAACTCGTTGCATCTCCGCGGAACAGACCGTGACCGCAAATGCAAACGAACCCGCAGCACTCCCTGATCAACCCCGCCGCCGACAGCCCGCTCGTCCTGCTCGTGGAGGACGAGCGCTCGATTGCCCAGCCGTTCGCGCGGGCTCTGCAACGCGCGGGATTTCGCACCGCGCTGGCCGAGACGGGGTCTGAGGCCATCACGTTGACGGCGCAGCGCGCGCCGGATGTCGTCTTGCTCGACCTCGCGCTTCCGGACATCGACGGTCGCGATGTCTGCCGCATCATCCGCCGCGACTCGACCGTCCCGATCATCATGGTCACGGCGAGCGGAACCGTCACAGACCGTGTGGTCGGGCTTGAACTCGGGGCCGACGACTACGTCGTCAAGCCGTTCTCGACCGGCGAAGTGATCGCGAGGATTCGGGCGATCCTTCGTCGCCGACACGGAACGCTGACGGCAGACGAGCAGATCAGAGTGCAGGATCTGCGGATTGACAACGCGGCCCGCCGCGCTTGGCAGGGCGAGGATGAGCTTGAGCTGACGCGCAAGGAATTCGATCTCCTAGCCCGCCTGGCGCGCGACGCCGGCCGGGTCGTCGCGCGCGAGTCACTCATGTCAGACGTCTGGGACATGAACTGGTTTGGCTCGACCAAGACACTCAACGTCCACATCGGATGGCTGCGACGCAAGCTCGGCGACGACCCGGACGAGCCCGTCTACATCCGAACGGTGCGCGGCGTGGGCTTCTGTCTGGCCACCGAGCCGAGTCGCCGAAGGTGAGCCTGCGTGCGAGGCTTCTGGCCGCAGTCGCCTACGTACTGCTGCTCGCGATCGTCGCGTTCGGTGTCCCGCTGGGCCTGAGCCTCAGCGCGCGTGTGAATGCGGAGGTGCGTACCCAGGCCGAGGCCCAAGCCGACCTGGTGGCCGCAACCGCGGCCGACCTCCTCGCTCCCGCCGGCCGCGCGCAGCTCCAAACGCTGGCGCGCACGGCCGCGATATCCCTTCGTGGGCGGGTCTTGATCGTGAACGCAACCGGCCGCGTCGTTGTCGACAGCGCCGGGCCTGCGGAGCTGGGCGCCAGTTACGCGAGTCGTCCCGAAATCCAGGGAGCGCTAGCCGGTCGGCAGACTCAAGTCCAAAGGGCCTCCGCGACCCTTGGCAAGCAGATCCTGGCCACGGCGGTGCCGATCATCCACGGAGGGCACACCGTCGGGGCGGTCCGCGTGACCCAGAGCATCTCCGCCGTGCATCGGGCTGTGCTCCACGTTGAGCTCGCGATCGCTCTGATCGCTTTGATCGTCCTGACGCTCGGTCTGCTGGCCGGCGCGCTCCTGGCGGGGCAGATCGGGCGGCCGCTCCGCAGGCTTGAGACGGTCGCCCGGCGTGTCGCGCAGGGAGACCTGCGAGCGCGTGCCGTGGTCGAAGGCAGTCTGGAACAGAGGTCGCTGTGCACATCGTTCAACGACATGACATCGCGGATCGCACGCCTGCTCAGCGCCCAGAAGGACTTTGTGGCCGACGCCTCCCATCAACTGCGCACTCCACTCACCGGCCTCCGCCTGAGGCTGGAGGAGGCAAAGGCGCTCAGCGACCGCCCTGAGGCCGTCGCTGAGATCGATGCCGCGACGGCCGAGCTCGACCGCCTATCGCACATCGTCGACGAGCTCCTGCGCCTGAGCCGCGCCGACGGGCGCTCGGCCGCTGGGACCAGCGTCGACCTCGGGGTCTTGGCTGCAGATGCCGTGCAGCGCTGGCAGCCGCAGGCATCTGCGCGGGAGATACGGCTCGTGCACCGGCTCGAGGGACATCCCGGCGCCGTTTGGGCCGCGCGCGCCGACCTCGAACGGGCACTCGACGGACTGATCGAGAACGCCCTGCGGTACTCGCCGGCTGGTCAGACCGTCGTGGTCGCCGCCGGACCTCGCAGGATCGAGGTGCGCGATCGCGGCCCGGGCGTGAGCGTCGACGAGTGCGAGCTGGTGTTCGAACGCTTCCGGCGGGGCAGCGCCGGGATCGCGAGCTCGCCGGGCAGCGGGCTGGGGCTCCCGATTGCGCGCGAGCTCGCTCGCGAGTGGGGCGGTGACGTGTCCCTGGAGCGGCGAGACGGCGGCGGCACGGTGGCAATCATCGATCTGCCCGACGACGCCAAGTCGCTTGACCCAGGCGGTCGGAGCCTTGCCCCCGCATGATCCGACTACGCGGCTGCGGCCATTGCGTGCGGTGACGCGCCGGGCTCTCCTGTGGGCGGTCGCCGCCGTGCTGGGGATCGTGATCACGGCGGCCCTGACCTGGAGCGTTAGCCGCCTCACGCGAGAGCGGATCGGCCTCTCCGCCGAATCGCCGTCGGTGGTCGGCGGACTCGCGCCGCCACGCGCACTCCCGCCCGGCCGCACAACCAGGACCCCAACGAAGGGTGCCCCCGAACGGAGGCCGAGTGCAGACCGGGGCCTTGCCCAAACGTCCGCCGGCGGCCCATATCCCACAACTCCGAGGCCGCCCCCGGCGCCCGTCCCGCAGGTGACCCCGAAACCGACCTCGGGGGATAGTCGCGATGATTCCGGGAGTGGCTCAGGCTCGGGCGGGAGCCGCGGGGCGCCGGATGACTGATGGGCGGCGACTCCGCCGCCCACCGGTCCGCTCAGGGATACACCTGCTCGTTGGTCCGCTGATCGATGAGCACGATCGCCGTGCTCGGACACGCCTCCGCAGCCGCGAGCAGGACTTCGTCGGGCGCGGTTCCGATCACCTGCGCGACGTCGTCGAGCTCGAATACCTCAGGCGCCACGTCCACGCAGTCACCGTGTGCCGCGCAGGCGCTTTCATCGATCCGTGCCAGGTAGGCCATTTCGTCTTCCTTTCTCGATCAGTTCGCGTGTTGCTGGGAGAGCTCGGGGCCGATTGACGAGCAACGCCGCGACCGCGCGCCCATCCCGCGTGAAGATCGCGGTGAAGTCGAGGCCGTTCGGGTCGCCGTCGATCGCGATCGAGTCCCCGCGGCGCGCGTTGCCGACGTACTGAATCCGCAAGCCGTACTGGTCGGTCCAGAAGCTCGAGATCGGCGTCGGCCCGGAGTCGAACCCGAGCATCGCGCGACCGACCCGCGCCCCCTGACGGGCGGCTGCTTCCCAGTGCGATCCGGACCTGTAGCGGCCGCAGGCCGAATCGAACGTGGCCGCCGCGTCGCCGGCTGCGAATACGTCCTCCACCGCCGTCCGTCCGTTGGCGTCGATCGGCACGCCGTGACGGGCGTCAAGGCCAGAGTCGGCAAGCCAAGCGACGTCGGGCTCGACGCCGGCGCCGACGAGCACGTGATCGACGGCGACCACCGATCCATCGGACAGCCGCAGGTCGCGGATGGTGCCGTTGGAGCGGACGCGGTCAACGGTCACACCCGTGCGAAGGTCGACGCCCTCGGCGCGGTGAAGCTCGGCGAACCAACTCCCCAGCCGTGGTCCGAGCAGGCCCGAGAGCGGGAACGCCGCTGCCTCGACGACGGTTACCTCGGCCCCGAGGCGCCGAGCCGTCGCGGCAATCTCGAGCCCGATGAACCCCGCGCCGATCACCGCCAGTCTGGGGCGACCGCCGAGCACCACGCGCAACTCCCTTGCATCATCGATGGTGCGCAGCACTGAGACGTTGGGATAGCCCGCGAGCAACGGCAGCGTCCTCGGACGGCTCCCGGTGCAGATCAGCAGCCGTTCGTACCGGAGCTTGGCCCCATCGGACAGCGTCAGCCGATGCGCGCCGGGATCCAGCGCCGCAGCGCTCACGCCCAGCAGCAGGTCGACCGACTGATCCTCGTACCAACGTTCGGGGCGGTACGGCAGCCGGTCGTCGTAGGCCCGGTCGGTCAGGAGTTCCTTGGAGAGCGGCGGGCGGTCATACGGGCGGCGCGGCTCTGAGCACACGATCCTGATCGCGCGTTCGTAGCCTCCCCGCCGGAGCGACTCCGCGCATCTCTGCCCGGCGAGCCCGCCGCCTGCGATGACGATCCCGTCGCGTGATGTCGGCGCGGAGCCGGAGCAGGTTGACATGAACCCGAGGTTGGCCGCGCCGGGTAAAGAGATCGCCATGTGAGGCGAAGAGCACGGACGGCTTTCCCGAACCTTTGCCGGCAGTTGGCCTGGGCATGGTCGCGGACGCAGCAGAGTACGCCCCCACCCCAACCGGAGGCCCCTCAGAATGCGCAAGACGCACACCCGAATGGCCGGAGCTCTGGCCGCTCTGCTGGCTGCAGGTCTGGCAGGTTTCTCGTTGCGATCGGCACCGCGGTCGTCGACCTCGCTCGCGGCGCGCGCCCCATCAGCGGCAGTGACGACGCAGGTGATCCGCCGGACGATCCACATCGTCCGACACCAGCGTGCGCCGTCACGTGCCGGTGTCCGCCCCGGATCGTTGTCGGCACGAAGCGGCGGCGTGGCGGTGAGCGCCGCTCGCTCGATCCACACAGGCGCAAGCGGCTCGCACCACGCCGGGTCGTCGGGCACGGTCGGCTCAGCGGGCGGCGCGGTCACGACTCGCACGAGCCCATCCCACCTGTCCGCCCCCACCTCCTCGGGGTCTGCGAGTGCGCCGGTGACCACCCGTACCAGCCCGTCGCACGCCGCTACGGGCGCAGGCCCTGCGCCGGCAAGCTCGCCGGTGACCACCCGCACAAGCCCGCACGGCTCGAGCGGAGCCTCGGGCGCCAAGCACGTCACAACCCGCTCGAGCGGCAAGGACGGAGGGGACCACGGTGACTGATCGCCTCACGGTCGTCCTGTTCACCCTCGCCGGCTTTCTCGCGGTGCTCGCCGTCCTCGCACACCAGCTGCCTGCGTTCGGGCGCTCGGACTCTCGGCCGTCGCCGGTCGTGCGCAAGATCTACCGCACGACCGTCATCGAGACCCTTGTTGGGTCCGCTGGCCCGACCGGAGTCACGCGGTCGGTCTCGGGCTCGACCTCAAGCGCGACGCAGCCGGCCCCGACCACGCGTGTCTCGTAGTGCGGCCATGCCAACCGAGCTCGACTACACGTTCAGGGCGATGGGGAGCGACGTGCGGCTCCTGATCGGCGACCGCCTGCTTGCGAGCGCACCGCCGGCGCTCGAGGCGGCAGATCACGAACGCGCGTTCGTATGGGAGTTCAGCGATCGCCTCTCGCGCTTCGAGGCCGACAGCGAGCTGTCGGCGTTGAATCGCGACTCCAGATCAGTGGTGCCGTCCTCGCAGCTGCTCCGAGCCGCAGTCGCGGCCGGCGTTTGGGCGGCGCGCCTGAGCGAGGGACTGGTCGACCCCACACTGGTGCGGGCGTTGGAGCGCAGCGGGTACGACCATTCGCTCGACGGAACAGAGCCGGCATCGCTTCAGGACGCGCTGGCGGACGCCCCACCGCGCCGTCCAGCTCGGCCGAATCCGGCCGCGCGATGGCGCCAGATCGAAGTGGACGACGAGGCGCGCACGATCGCCCGGCCCCGCGGCTTGATGATCGACACCGGCGGGACGGGCAAGGGACTCTGTGCCGATGCCGTCGCGTTCCGGCTCAGAGGCTATTCGCGATTCGTCGTGGACTGCGGAGGGGACATCGCCGTCGGCGGGGTGGGCGCGCAGCTCGAGCCATACGAGATCGACGTCCAGCATCCCCTGACGCTGGACACGATCGGCTCGATCAGGCTCGCACGTGGCGGTGTGGCGACGTCCGGCCTCAACGTCCGCATCTGGCAACGCGCCGACGGCGCCTACGCCCATCATCTACTCGACCCGAGCACAGGATCTCCCGTGTGGAGCGGACTGATCGCCGCGACCGCGCTCGGAGACAGCGCGCTCGAGGCGGAGACCCTCTCAAAGATGGCCCTGCTGCTCGGCCCCGCCGGCGCGCGCCGGGTGCTGGCGCAGCACGGAGGTGTGATTGTTCACGACACCGGCGATTCGGAGATCGTGGGACCGGTGGTGTGCCGGCCGGGAGCGCGACCGGCCGCGCTACGCGCCTGATGACACGCACCGCACCGCTGCAATACCTGTGGTGGCTCGTGAGCGACGCGTCGGGCATCGTCGCGCTCGTACTCGTGTCAGCTTCGGTGCTGCTTGGCTTGGCGATGGCCTCCAAGGCGCTTGGCGGACCGAGGCGTAGGCGCGCCGGTGCCCGGCTGCACGAGCACATGGCGCTCACGGCGCTAGCCGCCGTCTCCGTCCACGGCCTGGCGCTGCTCGGCGACCAATGGCTGAAGCCCGGTTGGCGAGGGATCATCGTCCCGTTCGCCTTGAGCTATCGGCCGGCCTTCACCGGGGCGGGCATCGTCGCCGGCTACCTGGCGGCCCTGACCGCACCAACCTTCTACCTGCGCCGCCGGATCGGCGTGCGCCGATGGCGAGCGCTGCATCGCGCCACCGTCCTCGTCTGGCTCCTGTCAGTCGTACATGCGCTCGGCGCCGGGTCAGACGCCTCGAAGCTGTGGCTGCGAGCGGTTGTGCTCGCGCCGATCGCACCGGTCGCGTACCTGCTGGTGCTACGCATGTTCGGTGCGCGAGGCCGCGACGCCGGGAAGATAGCCCGGCAGGTCGATGCGAAAGGTAGCGCCGCGACCGAGCACGGACTCGGCGTAGATCCGTCCGCCGTGCGCCTCGACGATCGCGCGGGCGATCGCCAGGCCGAGCCCGGCGCCTCCCGTGTCTCGCGAGCGGCCTGTGTCGAGCCGGTGGAAGCGCTCGAAGATCCGGTCGAGCTGATCCGCGGGTATGCCCGGCCCCGTGTCGCTGATCTCGATCTCGAGGCTTCCATCCAGAACGCGAGCTGACACATCGATTCGGTCGCCCGGGTTGGTGTGGGCGACGGCATTTCGCACCAGGTTGCGCACCACCTGGTTGAGCCGATCGGGATCGCCCTCGAGCGTCCCTCCTACCTCGGTCATCCGGAAGTCGCGGTCTCCGAACAGCGGCAGATCGCGCCGGACATCCTCGAGGAACTCGGCGACATCAATCGAGCGCAGCTCGATCAGCTCGCCTGCCTCGGCACTTGCGAGCGTCAGCATGTCGCCCACCAGCCGGTCGAGCTCGTCGAGGCGGCGCAGCAGCGTCGCGGTTTCCTCGTGACGGTTGCGCTCGTCGCTGTCGCGGTCGAGCAACTCGACCTGCGCCCGCAACACCGCCAGCGGCGTGCGCAACTCATGTGACGCGTCGGAAACGAACTCGCGCTGGCGCTTGAACGCGCGCTCCAGCCGCTCGAGCATCCCGTCGAACGCGGCTGCTAGCACCGCTACCTCCCCGCGCCCAGCGACCGGCCCGGCGCGGGTTGACAGCTCGCCGGCGCTGGCCGCCGCTGCCACGGCTGTGATCCGCCGAAGCGGTGCGGCGATGAGGGTCGCGATGAGCACCCCCGCAAGCGCGGCGAGCAGCACGGACAACGTGCCGACGATGGCGAACGTGCGCCGCAGGCTCGACTGTGCCTGCGCCACCGGCGTCAGCGGATTGGCGAGGCGAAGCGTTGCGACCGTTGCCCCATGAGCGACGACCGGCGCCACCAGCACACGCATGCGACCCGCTTCGGAGACCGTGGCGGTGGACAGTCCTGCGGGCGCAGCGAACAGTCCCCCAGGCGTGCCCGGGCTATCCCCGCGGTCCTCCTCGCGAGCTACCAGCTCGGGGTCGCTGCTAACGGTGCGGCCGCCGTTGACCTGGACCGCGGTGACCAGTGACTCCGCGTGGTATCGCTGGGCGGCGATGAAACGTCGCGCGGCCCGCTCCACAGCCGCATGGGTGGTCAGATCGGCTCCGGTCGTGAACTGTCGCCACTCGCCTGCCTGTGTCCGGAGCTGCGCATCGATCTCGCTGCGCAGCCGCGCCCCGGTACCGCTGTACAGCGCCAGGAAGCTCGCGCCGATCGCCACCGCGGTGACCAGTGCGATCGCCGCCGCCAGCTGCGCGCGCAGTCCCGTGGGAATCAGACGCCCGATCACGTCACACAAGCAGGCGGTAGCCGGCGCCGCGGACGGTCTCGATCGGATCGTCGCCTCCGTGCTCACACAGCTTGCGCCGCAAGTAGCCGATGTACACCTCGAGCACCTTCGTTCCCGGGTCGAAGTCAAACCCCCAGACCGCGTTGAGGATCTGCTCGCGCGAGAGCACCTGGTCGGGATGACGCATCAGGTACTCGAGCAGGTAGAACTCGCGCGCCGTCAGCGCCACGTCGCGGCCGTCGCGTTGCACTCGCCGCGTGCGCAGATCCATGTGGATCTGACCGGCCTGCAGGGCTGACGCCTCGCGCTGGCCGGGCGCACGGAGCTGCGCGCGCACTCTCGCAAGCAGTTC
This sequence comes from Solirubrobacteraceae bacterium, assembly GCA_036000295.1. GTDB lineage: Bacteria > Actinomycetota > Thermoleophilia > Solirubrobacterales > Solirubrobacteraceae > Palsa-465. The sequence continues at coordinate 3,934 of DASYFZ010000565.1, read as the reverse complement.
CTCGAACGAGAACGGCTTGGTCACATAGTCATTGGCGCCGCGATCGAGTCCATTCACCTTCTGCTCGATCGCCGCGCTCGCGGTGAGCACGATCACCGGCAGATCTGGCGACCGCGTCCGGATCGAGTCCAGCACCGCCAGACCAGTTTTGCCCGGAAGCAGCAGATCGAGCAGCACAAGCGCGTAGTCACCGGTGAGCGCTGCGGCCTCCCCGCTATCACCGTCGTGACAGACCGTGACGGTGTGGCCCTCGGCGCGGAGCGCCTGTTCGACGAACTTCGCCAGCGTCGTCTCGTCCTCGATCACCAGGATCCGCATTTACGCCCACGGTAGGCGCCCGACCCCAGCCGCGCAGGGGTAATAACCCGATTCTGAACGCGCCCTTACCACAGTCTTGACGCGGGTCCTCACGTTGTGGCGATGACTCGAACACGAAAGCCCACGAACCCGCGCCGCCACGCCAGATCGCTTTACCGCACCGTGTTGAGCCTGGCGATCGCGGCGATCGTTGCCGCCTGGTTGCCGTTCACCGTGATGTATGTCACCGCGCTTCACAAGCCTGCCGCAAGCGTGGCCGCGATCAGCGCGCCCGGCGCCGCCCGAAGCACGACACGCGTGATCACCACGGCATCCGGCGCCACACGCGTGGTCACGGTCAACGGCGCGGCCGCCTCACAGGCCATCGTCCCCACGCCCGTCGCGATCCGGGACTCCTGAGAGCAATGATCGATCCAACCCACCAGATCTTCTGGTTTGCGAGCCGCGCGTTCGGGATCGTCGCGATGCTGATGCTCGGCGTGTCGGTCGCAGTCGGCCTGGCGATGTCTGGTCGGCTCATCCGCAGGCCGGGGGTCGGAGCAAAGCTCAGGCACTTCCACGAGTCGGCGACGCTGGTGACCCTCGGCTTGATCGTCGCCCATGGCGGCTTGCTGCTGTTTGACTCCTATCTACGTCCAGGCTTGCTGGCGATCACGGTCCCATTCACGCTCGCCTACCGCCCGCTGTTCACGGGACTCGGCGTCATCGCCGGCTGGCTCGCGGCCATCCTGGGCCTGAGCTTCTACGCGCGCAAGCGAATCGGGGCCAGGACCTGGCGGCGCATGCACCGGTTCACGATCGTGGCGTATGTCCTTGCGCTGGTCCATGTGATCGGCGCCGGGACCGATGTCCGCAGCCCGTGGATGCTCGCGCTGCTGACCGGACTGACCGCTCCCATCGCGTTTGCCTTCAGCTACCGGATGCTGCCGGCCAGCCCAATCCGCTCATCTGGTGCGAACATCTGAATGTGGGCTGGCTGGAACGACGGATCACGAGGCCGCCGATGCTGGTGGGCGCCGTCGTGCTGTCGTTCGCCGCCGTGCTCGCAGCCACGATCGGCGCAGGCGAGTTGCTCGAGCTGGCCGAGCGCCCCGACGGGTCGACGGCGTTTGACCGTTCGGTCACGTCGTGGTTCGTGGATCATCGAGCTTCGTGGCTGACCACGGTGGCGCGAGCGCTGTCGACGATTGGCAGCCAGAAGGTGCTGATCCCGCTGGTAGCGGTCGTGGCGATCGTGGTCGTCGCCCGGCGTGCCCTCGAGCCGGCCGTGCTGCTGGTCGTGATCTGGGCGGGCGCAATCGAGCTGTACGCGCTCGCCAAGCACGTCGTCGGCCGCCCCCGGCCGCCGATGCACCTGTGGTTGACGAGCGCGTCGAGCACGGCGTTCCCGTCGGGACACGCGACGCAGTCGCTGTCGACGTTCGCGGCACTGGCGCTCGTGGCCGCGGTGGTCGTCTCAACCCCGCGGCGACCGGCGCTCGCCGTCGCCGCCGTCATCGCGGCGGGCGTCGGCTGCTCGCGCGTGTATCTCGGAGTGCACTGGGCCACGGACGTCCTCGCCGGATGGCTTGCGGCGGCGTGCTGGGTGGCGCTGATCGCGGTGTTGGCGCATACTCGAAAGTCGTGATGGAGGCCCTGGACCCCACGGTCGACCACGTCCGCGGCGCAGCGAACGGCCGGCTACTCGTCGAGTACGGCGACTACGAGTGCCCGTACTCGCGGCAGGCCTATCGCGAGATACAGCGTCTTGAGCACGAGCTGGGAGAGGCGATGCGCTTCGCCTTCCGCCACTTTCCGCTGACAGACATACATCCGCACGCGGCGGGCGCGGCCGCCGCAGCCGAGGCCGCCGCGCTCCAAGGGCGGTTCTGGGACATGCACGATCACCTGTACCACCACCAGCACGCGCTCGAGGACGAAGACCTGTCGCGTTACGCGACCGACCTCGGGCTAGATGTCGAGCGTTTCGACGCCGACAGCGGCGCCGAGGCGGTGCTCGAACGCGTGATCCGCGACTTCCGCAGCGGCATGGAGACCGGCGAGGTACGAGGCACTCCGACCTTGTTCATCGACGGAGAGGTACACCTCGGGTCCCACGACCTGGATACTCTGCGCGAGGCGATGACGGGCTGAAGGGCCTACGCGAACGCGCCGAACCCGGTGATGTCTCGCCCGACGATCAGTGTCTGCATCGTCTCGGTGCCCTCGTAGGTGTGGATCGCCTCGATATCGGCCATGTGGCGGATCACGTGATTCTCGAGCAGGATCCCGTTGCCGCCGAGCATGTCGCGCGCCTCCGCGCAGACCTTCCGGGCCGTGCGGGTGTTGTTGAGCTTCGCCAGCCCGGCGATCGTGTCGCTCAGCTGGCCGCGCTCAGCGAGCCGGCCGATCTGCAGGCAGTACAGCTGCATCGCGGTCACGTCGGCCAGCATGTTCACGAGGCGCTCCTGGATGATCTGGAAGCTGCACAGGGGACGGCCGAACTGCTGACGGCGTTTGGTGTAGGTGAGCGCCGTGTCGTACGCGGCAACCGCGTGGCCGAGCGCCGCCCAGGCGCACGCGCTGCGGGTCGAGGCGAGCACTCGCGCGGTGTCCTTGAAGCTGCTGGCACCGGGCAACACGTTCGTGGGCGGAACACGCACGTCCTCCAAAGAGATGTGCGCCTGCCAGATCGCCCGCAGCGACCCCTTGCCCTCGATCACGTCCGCGTGGTAGCCCTCTGACCCCTTCTCGACCAGGAACCCGTGGACCTGGCCGTCCTCCCCCCGTGCCCACACCACGATGACGTCGGCCAAGCTCCCGTTTCCGATCCACCGCTTGGCGCCGTTGAGCACGTACGAGTCTCCATCCCGCGTCGCGGTCGTCTCCAGCGCGACCGAATCGGAGCCGTGATCGGGCTCCGTCAAAGCGAACGCGCCCAGCTTCTGAAGGCGCGCCATCTCCGGCAGCCAGCGCTGCTTCTGCTCCTCGGAGCCGAGCATCGCAATCGACTTCATCGCCAGCCCGGACTGGACCCCGAGGAATGTGGCGAGGCTGCCGTCGCCGCGGCTGAGCTCCATGTTGACCAGGCCCGCCGCGATCGGGTCAAGCCCCGGACAGCCGTAGCCCTGGATGTCGTCGCCGACGACTCCAAGTTCGCCGAGACGCTGAAGCAGCGGCCACGGCATCTCGGCGCGCTCCCAGTAGCCGCCGATCACCGGCAGCACCTCGTGGTCGACGAAGTTGCGCACGCGCACGAGCAGCTCGATCTGCGACTCGGTGAGCTGCTCGCGCAGGAAGAAGTAGTCGGTTGCCAGCGACTGGCCAAGTTGGTCTGACAGGGCAGGGGCGGTCAGCATGGGATTCCTCCACTCAGTTCGTCGGTAGTTCTCGGTCGGCGAGCGCGGAAGCGATCACCCGGTAGGTCTTGCGGTTGAAGATCAGCCCGACGTGGCTTCCGGTCACTTCCACGCAGGCGCCGTAAGACACGAGCGCGGACTGCCAGCGCACGACGCCGTCGCCCTTGGAGTAAATGCTCGTCAGGCGCACGCGGTCGGCCGGGAATTCGCCGCCGAAGTCGCGAGCGAACCCGCAGTCGCACGCGTCGGTCAGGCAGTGCTGCGATCGGGCCCGGCCG
>DASYFZ010000543.1:0-6054 GCA_036000295.1 Solirubrobacteraceae bacterium | reverse complement strand
ACCGCGAGCCCCTTTTCCGCAGGGAGCTCGCGGTCCTCGATCACGGCCGGCCATCAGCTGGGGGGTGTAGCCGATGGGGGCCTGCATGGGCTTGTCGCCGAGGTCGGGGCCGGCGGCTAGTAGCCCGGTGGAAGTCCTCCTCCTGACATCGGCGGCGCGGGGTTGTTGGTGCTCTGCGAAGAGCCCGCGACCTTGATCACGTGCCAGGTGCCGCCGAACGCCACGACGCCGTCACCCGTCGCGTTGCCCTTGGACCTGTCGGCGATGAACGTGTAGAGCGGGTGCCCGCCGAGCGTGACCTGGAAGATCCCGGCACGGTGGCTGACACCAAGCTTGCCCTTGATGCCCTTGGCCGCACTGAGCTTGGCCTTGGCCGACGAGGCCGTCAGCGGTGGCCAGTTCGTCCTGCACGTTTTGTCGGTGCATTTCGCGTGCCGGGTGCTGTCGCCCGAGAGCCAGTAAAGCGCTGCACCCTTCGAGTTGACCACGATTGATTCGGTCTTGACGGCGCTCCCCTGCTTGGAGATGTTGCTGACCTTCTCGTTCTTGCCGACCTTCAACGTGAACGACTTCGCCACCGCGATCCCTGCAAGCGCCACAAGCGCGATGCCGGCGACCACGAGCGCCGCGGTCAGGCGCGGACCCTTGCGAGCCCTCGCGGGCATGAGTACACGAGGCATTCGGCTCCCTTCGATGTTGAACACTCTTCCCTCAGGACTCCGGGCGGCTGCCAAGCCTTCCCGGACGGGACGAGATTCGTGAGAGCCGGCGTCTAGAGGGATCCGCCCGCCATCGCGGGCAGGATCACCAGGGTGTCGTTGTCGCCGACGCTCGTGTCGAGCCCGTCCAGCACGCGGACGTCCTCGTCGTTGAGGTAGACGTTGACGTAGCGGTTGAGCTCGCCGTCGGCGGAGAACAGCTGCGACTGGGTGTCGGGGTACTCGTCGGCGACCGAGCGCAGGATCTGCCCGACGGAGTCTCCGTCGGCGCTGAGCTCCTTCTCGCCGCCCACAGACGGGCGCAGCACGGGTGGGATGCGGATCGTCGCCATCGGGCGCGTACCTTAGTGGTTCGGGCTCGCGGGGGCGCCTAGTGGGCGCCGGCGCAGAACGCCTCGTAGTCGGGGAACACGCCCAGCTCGTCGTCGGAGATCGACTCGGGATCGCGCGAGCAGATCGGGCAATCCGGGTCGCGGCGGACCTTGACCTCGCTGACGGTCGCCGACAGCGCGTCGTACATCAGCAGCCGGCCGATCAGCGGGTCGCCCTCGCCGAGGATCAGCTTGATGACCTCGGTCGCCTGCAGCAGGCCCATCGTGCCCGGGAGCACGCCGAGCACGCCGTTGGCTCCGCACGACGGCGCGAGCTCGGCCGGCGGCGGCACTGGGAACAGGCAGCGATAGCAGGGGCCGTCGTGCGGCTTGAACACCGACAGCTGGCCCTCGAAGCCCAGGATCGCGGCCGACACGACGGGGATGCCGAGCCGGACCGAGGCGTCGTTGAGCAGGTACCGGGTGGGGAAGTTGTCGAGCCCGTCGACGACGATGTCGTAGCCCGAGATGATCTCGACGATGTTGTCGGGCCCCAGGCGCACCGGGTACTTGTCGACCTTGACGTCGGGGTTGAGCGCGTTGATCGTCTCCGCGGCGGAATCGACCTTGGGGACGCCGATCCGCTCTGAGGAGTGGATCACCTGGCGCTGCAGATTCGATAGGTCGACCTCGTCGTTGTCGACGATGCCAAGCGTTCCCACGCCCGCCGCGGCGAGATACAGCGCCGCCGGCGAGCCGAGACCGCCGGCGCCCAGCAGCAGCACCTTTGCGTCGAGCAGCTTCTGCTGGCCTTCGGGGCCGACCTCGGGCAGCAGCAGGTGGCGCGAGTAGCGCTCGCGCTGCTCGGCGGTCAGCGATCGCGGGACGTCGACCTCATAGCCGCGGTCCTTCCAGAGCGTGAAGCCGCCGGTCATCGACTCGACGTTCTCGTAGCCGAGGTCCTCGACCATCGTCCGAGTCGCCCATGCCGACCGGTTACCGGAGGCGCAGTAGAGGATCACGTGGCCGGACCGGTCGGGGACGGTGCCCTCTACCCGGGACTCCAGGTAGCTCTTGGGCACGTGCACGGCGCCTGGGATGTGGCCCGCGGCCCACTCCTCGGGTTCGCGGACGTCGATGACCGTCGCGCCGTTCGTGACCTGCTCACGCACGACGGAGGGATCGACCTCGTCGATCCTGCTCTTGATCTGGCGGAGAACTTCGGCTCCTGACGGCATCGGCGAAACTCCTCAAAGGCAGTACGGATTCAATACTTCACAGAGTATAGCTACCCGTTGGCGGGCCGGCACCCCATTAAACGAGGCCGCCGATCGGGCACTTGTGGAGGTCCTTGGGCCCGGGCTGTTGACCCGCGAATAGCCCGTCGATATCGGGCGAAGACCCCATCATGGCCGGGCTCGGATGGCCCGATGCTTGCTCCTGGGTCGCAGATGACATGAAGTCACGCTCGCTCCTAGCTCAAGTTCTCGCAGTCAACCTGCTGCTCGTGGCGGCAACGATGCTGTTCGCCACGATCGCCCTGCATCAGCACGTGGCAGGCGTGACCGAGAACCGCGAGCTGATGATCCTCGGTCTCGCCGTGATTGCCACGATGCTGGCCGACTGGATCCTCTTGCGTCGGCGCTTCATGCCTCTCGACCAGTTGATCAGGGCGATGGAGCAGCTCGACCCCGCCGCCCCGGCGACACACTCGTTGCGCCCGCACCGGCTGGACAGCTCGGATGTGCGGCGATTGGACGCGGCCTTCCAGCGGATGGTGGGGCGCCTCGATGGCGAGCGCCGGGCGGCGGGCCGAGCGGTCATCCAGGCCCAGGAGCGCGAGCGGCGACGGATCGCTCAGGACCTTCACGACGAGGTCAATCAGGCGCTGACGGCCGTCTCGATCCGCCTGCAGGCGTCGATCGAGAACGCACCGCCGGACCTGCGACGAGAGCTCGTCGAGACCAAGCGCCTGTCGACCCAGGCGATGAAGGAGCTGCTGGCGCTGGCGAGGCAGCTGCGTCCCGCGGTGCTCGACGACCACGGCCTGATCCCCGCCCTGCACAGCCAGGTCCAGGTGTTCTCCGACCAGACCGGGGTGCTCGCGACGTTCAACTCCCGCGGCCAGATGTCGTCGCTCACGCCCGAGCAGCAGCTGGTCGTCTACCGCGTCACGCAGGAGAGCCTGTCGAACATCGCCCAGCACGCGGAGGCGCGCAAGGTGGACATCGAGCTTTCATTCATCGGCCGCACGATGCTGCGGATCAGCGACGACGGGCGCGGCTTCACCGCCTCGCGCGACGGCGGCCTGGGACTTTCGGGGATGCGCGAGCGCGCGCGGCTGGTCGGCGGCGAGCTGTCGATCTGGTCGGGCCCCGGGACCGGAACGAGGGTCGAGCTGACCCTCCAATGACGAAAGTGAGGAGCACGGATGCGCATCCTTGTGGCTGACGATCACGGGATCGTCAGATCCGGAATCAAGTTGCTGTTGGAGCGACAGGTGGACCTGCAGGTCGTGGCCGAGGCCTCCGACGGTGTCGAGGCCGTCGAGCAGGCGCTCGCCACCCACCCCGACCTCTGCATCCTCGACGTCGGGATGCCGCGCAAGACCGGCCTGCAGGCCGCCCGCGAGATCCGCTCGTTTCTGTCGGAGACGCGCGTGCTGATGCTGTCGATGCACGACGACGAGCACTACCTGTTCGAGGCGTTGAAGGCGGGCGCCGCCGGCTACGTGCTCAAGCGCGAGGCCGACCAGGACCTGGTCGGCGCCGTCCGCGCGGTGGGCCGGGGCGAGGCGTTTCTGACCAACGCCGCCGAGCGCTCGATCATCCGCGACTGGATGTCGGGCAGCGCCACCGGCCCTGCGATCCCGCTCACCCCGCGCGAGGAGGAGGTCGTCAAGCTGATCGCAGAGGCCCACACCAACTCCCAGATCGCGCAGGTGCTGCACCTCGCCGAGAAGACCGTCGAGTCCCACCGCGCCAACGTGCTGCGCAAGCTGGGGATGCGCGACCGGGTCGAGCTCGTGCGTTACGCGATCCGCCGGGGGCTCGTCGAGGCCTGAGGTGGGTTCTGGGCCGAACGTCAACGGCCCATTGAAGGACCGGATGGAGGGATGCGCCGCCCGCTCGACGTCCACACGCCCGAAAGCGGCTTGAGCGGGTGCATAACACGACAATCGCGACGGTTTGGGCGAAGCGTGTCGTGTCAAGCACCGTATAGGTGCACCACACGGATCACTTCGCCGATCCCGCAGTCGTTGTCGTGTCATGCACCCTCTCACGTGCCGGGCCCCGCCCCATCCCTTCCTTCATTGGGCCGTTTCTCCGCGAGCCCGACCCGCCTACCATCGACCGTATGCGGCCCCCGGTCGACCACATCCCCGCTCCCCCCTTCCCCCCGCGCCTGCCGTGGATCAACGTCGCCACGCTGCGCATGGACCAGCAGCGTGGACGTCCGGTCCTGATCGAGTTCTGGGACTTCTGCCGCCCCAACTCGATCCGCACGCTTCCCTACATGCGCGCGTGGCACGAGCGCTACGAAGCCGCCGGGCTGCGCGTGATCGGCGTGCACGCGGCGGGCTTCGAGCCGAGCGCAGACCCCGAGGCCGTGGAAGCCGCCGTCGCCCGGCTGCACGTGCCCTATCCGGTCGTCGTCGACGTCAACCTCGAGATCTGGGAGGACTACGGCAACCTCGGCTGGCCGGCCCGGTACCTGTTCGGGCCCAACGGCCGGCTGTTTGACTACCACTACGGCGAGGGCGGCTACGACGAGACCGAGCGGGCCATCCAGGAGCTCCTCGAGATCGATGAGCCGCTGCTCGACCCGCTGCGGCCCGAGGACGCGCCCGACGCGCAGCTGACGCTGCAGACCGACGACGTCGCGGGTCCGTACTCGGGGCCATATGAGGCCGGCGGCGTCTGGGCAGTGCTCGCCGGCGAGGGCTCGGTGACGGCCAACGGCCGCACGATCGCGGTCACGCATCCCGGCGCTTACGAGCTTGTCTCCCACGCCCACAGCACCGCCGGCGACCTCGACCTGCAGCTCGGCGAAGGCGTGAGCTGCCACGCCGTGTGCTTCACGCCCGGGCTGGCCCGGGGCTAACGGCGCAGCGCGAAATACAGGACCGACGCCCCGAGCGCGGGGATCGGCGCAAGCAGCGCGTTCACCGCCCACTGCACCAATGAACGACCCACCGACCCGAGTCCGGAAGCGATCAGCCCAGCCGCGATGCTGATCACCACGACCGTCAGGAAGACGATCACGATCACCCCGAACACGTTCCACCCGTTGCCGCGCACCAACTCGCGGCTGCGCCCAAACGCGGCAAACACGCCGGGGCGTTCGAGCACCGTCACCGGAGCCACCACCGACCAGATGGTCAGGAGGATCAGCCCCGGGATGATCAGCAACACAAACCCGATCCCGATGCCGATGCCGAACAGAATCGACACCGCCACCAACGGCCAGAAGACCGGCTCGACGCTCCGCAACAACTCGCCGACCGAGTGATCGCGGCGGCCGTCCTGGACGTCCTGGACGAGCTTTACGACCATCCCCTGGTACAGGATGCTGAGCGCCCAGAACACCACCGCCAGCGCGATCCCGGCCGCCGACGAGAGCACCAGGAAGATCACGAACTGCAGGGCGTACAGGATCAGGGCGGTCACGGCCAGCACCGAGAACTGGTCGCGATAGATCTCCCAGATCCGCGCGATCACCGCGCCCGGGCTGATCGGCTGCACGCTCATCGGCCCATCCTCGCAGGCTGAGTCGGCGGGCGCAGCTTTTCGAACGGCACCACTCCGTCCAGGAGGTTTGACAGCACCGGCGGCCCGTCGTCCTCGAGCATCGCGCAGAACCCGGGCCGGTAGGGGCTGGCGGACGCGTTGTGGCCGAGGTACGTGCGCTCATAGACCCAGCAGCCGGTGTTCGTCAGCGTGGTGCCGTCGGGCGTGCGCCAGTCGTCGCCGTCGTCGTCGGGCAGGCGGCCGGCGCGATGGGTGTGGCCGAAGATCACGTGC
>DASYFZ010000559.1:0-4978 GCA_036000295.1 Solirubrobacteraceae bacterium | reverse complement strand
CCGAGACCTCCGGCGAGCTGCTCTTCGGGCTCGTCACCCGCTCCGTATAGGTAGGCGCCTTCAATGCCTCGCAGGTGCAGCTCGGCGACGCGGCGAGAGGCGATCTCCACGAGCTCCTCATGCGGGCCGAACTGGATCGAGTCGGTGGGGCATGACTTCGCGCAGGCGGGCTCGAGCCCATCCTCGAGCCGGTCGTAACAAAGCGTGCATTTGCCGGCGCGCCCGTCCTCGGGGTCGCGGGCGACCACACCGAACGGGCATGCCGGCACGCAGTACCCGCAGCCGTTGCACACGTCCGCCTGCAGGACCACAGTCTGATGCTCGGTGCGGATCAGGGCACCGGTGGGACAGGCGTCCAGACAACCCGCGTTGGTGCAGTGCTTGCACACGTCTGACATGAACACCCAGTCGCCCATCTTGCTCACCGCCTCGGCGACGTCGACGACGCCTGACGCGTCCTGCGCGGCACCAACGAGGTCGATCCCTTCGGCCGCAGGAATTGCCGGCAGCTTCCCTCCGGCTCCGGCCAACAAGGCCCGCTCCGCTTCCTGCTTGAGCTGCGGCGAGGGCTCGAACAGCTCGACGAACCGGACGTGGCGCCAGCTCGAGGCCGACAGGTCTCCCGTGTGGTCGTACGAGACTCCCTTGCCCGACTGAGAGCCGTCCGCCGGCAGGTCGTTCCACTGTTTGCAGGCGACCTCGCAGGCCTTGCAGCCGATGCACACCGTCGTGTCGGTGAAGAACCCCATGCGCTGCGCGCCGTGGCGGTGAATCGCGATCTCGGTGTTGGGCGCGCTCGTGCTCATGTGCCAGCGTCCTGGGGATTCTCCGCCGCCGGGTCGTCTTCATTCGGCCGGACGTGATGCCCGCCGAGCCCAGCGCCGGCCAGCCGTTCCGTGCTCTGCCCGCGCCTGCGGCCCGCCCGGACGTCGCACGTGAACGCTTTGTCATCCTGGATCGAGACGTTCGGATCGCCGGACAGTGCGACGAGCTCGTTGGTCGTGTCGCCGCGCGAGAGGCCGTTGTAGCCCCAGTGCCAGGGCAGCGCGATCTGGTGAATCGTCTGCCCGTCGACCCGGAGCGTGCGGATCCTGTCGGTGACCTTCGCACGAGCCTCGATCTCGGCGCGCGCGGTGACGATCGTCATCCAGCCGCCGTCCTCGATCCCGCGGTCGGCGGCGAGTTGCGGATCGATCTCGGCGAACATCTCGGGCTGCAGCTCGACAAGCCAGGGCAATGTGCGGCTCATTCCGCCGCCCGTGTGGTGCTCGGTCAACCGGAAGGTCGTGGCAACCACCGGATAGCGGGGATCGCCGGCTGCGTGGTAGGGGTTTTCGGGCCTCCGCCAGCGGATGGCCGCCGGGTTGCCGTCCACGTTTGGGTACAGCAGGTTCGGCAGCGGTGATTCGAGCGGCTCGTAGAACGTCGGCAGCGGCCCGTCGAGCAGACCGGTGGGCGAGTACAGCCAGCCGCGGCCGTCACTCATCATGATGAACGGGTCCGTGCCACCGATCGCGTCCATGCCCTGGGCATCCGGCGCCGGGCGATAGTCGGGACGCTTATCGGCCGGAAAGTCTGGAACGTCGTATCCCGCCCAGCGACCCTGCTGCTCGTCCCACCAGATGTAGCGCTTGCGCTCAGACCACGGCTTGCCCTGCGGATCGGCGCTCGCGCGGTTGTAGAGGATCCGCCGGTTCGCGGGCCACGCCCACGCCCATTCCGGCGAGACGATCCCGCCGGCGGCGCTGATGTCCCCGGGATCACGCCGGCGCGCCTGATTGACCCCGTCCTTGTAGATGCCCGAGTAGATCCAGCAGCCGCAGGCGGTCGACCCGTCTTCGCGCAGCTCGTCGAACCCGCTGACGGGCCTGCCCGTCGCAACGTCGTAACCGTTGATCTCCTTGATCACCGACTCCACGTCGGGCTCGCGTTCCTCCCCGTGCTCGGGATAGTCCCACTTCAGGTTCACGATCGGCCAGTCCCGATCCCGAGCGGAGCCGGCGTAGTGCGCCTTGACCCGCTTGCCGAGATGGTGCATGAACCAAAGCTCCGAGCGCGCATCGCCGGGTGATTTCAGCGCCTTGTCGCGGAACTGGACCAGGCGCTGGGTGTTCGTGAACGTGCCCTCCTTCTCGATGTGCGAGGAGACAGGCATGAGGAATACCTCGGTCTCGATCTCCTCGGGGCGCAGCTCCCCTGAACGCACCTCCGGTGAGTCGCGCCAGAACGTCGCGGTCTCGATCTCGGCCAGATCACGCACGACCAACCACTTCAACTTGGCCAGCGCGCGCCGTTGAAGTCCTGAGTGCTGCGAGCCGACCGCGGGGTTCTGCCCCATCACGAACATGCCCTCCACGCCGCCGTCGAGCATGCGGAACGTCGTCGAGAAGTGGGAGTGGTTGCCGGTCAGCTTCGGCAGCCAGCCGAAGCCGTAGTCGTTCTCGTCGGTCGCCACGTCGCCAAACCACGCCTTGAGCAGCGAGACGATGTACGCGTCGAGGTGAGACCACCAGCCGCGGTCGGTCTTGCCGGTGCCGATGTACTCCTCGAGCGTCAGGTGACCTTCGCGGGTTCTGGGCATGTGCAGGTACCCGGGCAGTAGGTCATACAGCGTCGGCACATCGGTCGACCCCTGGATCGACGCGTGTCCGCGCATCGCCATGATCCCGCCGCCTGGCCGGCCGACATTGCCCAGCAGCAGCTGAAGAACTGCCGCGGTTCGGATCATCTGCACGGCGTCGGAATGTTGCGTCCACCCGTTGGCGTAGCAGAACATGCTCGTGCGCTCGCGCCCGGAGTTCGCGATCAGCGCATCCGCCACCGCGAAGAACTGCTCGCACGAGATCCCGCAGACGCGTTCCACCAACTCGGGCGTGTAGCGGGCGAAGTGGCGGCGCAGGATCTGAAAGACGCAGCGTGGATGTTCGAGCGTCTCGTCGTGCTCGAGATCGTCCGTTTCCATGCCCGCGCCGGTGTGCTCGCTGAACGCTTGCGTCGCGTGCTCCTGGGCACCGCCGGAGAAGCCTGCCTCGCGGCCGTGATACGCCCACGAGCCCGGGTCATACCTGCCGGTCTCGGGGTCAAAGCCCGAGAAAACCCCCTCGAGATCCTCGGTGTCGCGGAAATCTTCGCCGACAATCGTCGAGGCGTTCGTGTAGTGGACGACGTACTCGCGGAAGAAGGACTCGGTCTCGATCACGTGCCGGATCACGCCGCCGAGGAACGCGACGTCGGTCCCCGCCCGGATCGGGACGTACTCGTCAGCGAGCTGGCTAGTGCGGCCAAAGCGCGGATCGACATGGATGACCCGCGCACCCCGTTGCTTGGCCTTCATCACCCAGCGGAACCCGACCGGATGAGCCTCGGCCATGTTGCCGCCCTCGATCACGATGCAATCCGAGTTCTGGAGATCCTGCTGGAAGTTGGTCGCGCCGCCGCGCCCAAATGAGCTCCCCAGACCGGGGACGGTCGAGCTGTGTCATATCCGCGCCTGGTTTTCGATCTGGATCGCGCCCATCGCGGTGAACAACTTCTTGATCAGATAGTTCTCCTCGTTGTCCAGCGTCGCCCCGCCGAGGTGGGCGAACCCCAGGGTGCGGTCCACCCGCCAGCCGTGTCGGTCGGTGTCCTGCCAGCCGCTCTCGCGCGCCGCGATCACCCGCTCGGCGATCATGTCCATCGCGCTCTCGAGCTCAAGCTCCTCCCACTCGGTGCCGCCCGGCCGGCGGTATTTGACCTTCGTCAGCCGGCCCGGCTGCTGCACCAGCTGGCGCGACGATGCGCCCTTTGGGCACAAGGTTCCCTGGTTGATCGGCGAGCGCGGGTTCCCCTCGATGTCGACGAGCTCACCGCCTCGCGTGTACACCAGCTGGCCGCAGCCGACCGCGCAGTACGGGCACACCGACTCGGTCACCTTCAGACCGGCGATCCGCGCGCCCGCTGTGAGGGTCGGGCCCGACGCCGCGCCCGGGCCCAGCCCCCAGTCCATTGCCCTGCCGACCAGAGGCAGCCGCCGCAGCGATTCAAACGACCGGGGACGAGACCCGCGAGCACTCATTAGCTATATCGACGTCCTCCGCATCAGCAGGCTGAAGTCATACCGCAGGATGCACCTGCCCGCATCTGTCCAGCGTAATCCCCCGTCTGTTGCCCGGGCTTCACAAGCTCATGTCGCCGCCGGGAACCTTCTCGAGCGCCGTGCGGGTTAATGGGGTGATGGCCGAGTTCGACAACTTCGTCGCCGCTCACGTCGATGATCTGCTGCGCACCGCGTACCTGATCGTCTGGGACGAGGGCGAAGCCGAGGATCTCGTCCAGGAGTGCCTGCTCAAGGTCGCACGCCGCTGGCCACGCATCCGCCGCATGGAGCAGCCAAAGGCGTACGCGCGGCGGATCCTCGTCAACCTGGCGCTCGACGATGCGCGCCGGCGGGCGCGGCGTCGTCGCGAGCTCGAGCCGGGAGATCCGGCGAGCCTCTGGGCGGTCGACCCCCTCCAGGCGCTCGAGACACGTGCCGAGTTGGTCCAAGCGCTTGGCCAGCTGCAGGAGCGCCAGCGGGCGGTGCTCGTCCTGCGCTACTTCAACGACTTGACCGAGGCGCAGGTCGCCGACGTGCTCGGCTGTTCGCCGGGCACGGTCAAGAGCAGCGCCTCCCGCGGACTCGCGCGGCTGCGCGAGGCGCTGCAGCCAGTTCCACTCCAACCCAGGAGCACTGAAACATGAGTGATCTGCTCGAAGACGATCTGCGCGAGGCGTTTGCTGACCGGGCCGCGCGCATCACCCCGGAGGCGAGTGCCCGGCTGCGGGCGGTCGACTACCACCCACGCTCGGGGCGGCTGTCGTCGCGGCGCGCCCGCAGCGCCGTGGGCGCCCTGGGCCTGAGCGGCGCCGCGGCCGTCGCGGGCGCCATTGTGCTGCTCGGGTCCAACGCGGCGCCGGCGTTCGCCGGATGGACGTCCAGCCCCACGACGCCACGACC
>DASYFZ010000455.1:0-4548 GCA_036000295.1 Solirubrobacteraceae bacterium | reverse complement strand
CTGCTCGCCACCCTGCTCGATGAGCGCATCGACGCGCCCGCGCGAGAGCTGGTCGCGCTGTTGCAGTCCGCGCCGCCGGATCGCGACATGTCCGTCGAGGCAGCGCGTGCGTTCGCGCGCCGGTTGCGCGAGCAGCGGGAGTCGGTGCTGCTGGATCGCGAGTACTGGAGCCTTGCGATCCGCGATCCCGAGCTGCGCGCTCGTTACATCGCCCGGCAGACCGACCTGCGACACGCGCTCGCGGCCGCGCTGGATGCGCGGATGCGTCAGCTCGGCACGCCCGACCTGCCGATGGGACCGGAGCGGGTCGCCCGCGTCGTGATGAGCATCATCGCCGGGCTTGCCGTCGATGAGCTGATCGAGCCCGGATCTGTCGATCCGGATCTGCTCGCCGAAACGCTCGCCGTCCTCTATTCCGGCCTCGTCGCACGCTCATAGCGGCGCCACGCCCAGCCGGGCTGCGGCTCAGTTAGCGGCGGTACGGTCCGTCGGCGCCATGTAGGGCCGGCACGGCTCGTTGCGCAGGCTCGGGCACGCCGGCAGGCCGGTGGGCACGGTGACTCCGGGAACGACCGGGAGGATCAGGCTCGACGGCCTGCTCTTCGAAAACGCGATCGACTCGGTCGCGGTGCCCTTCGGCACGGTTTGGGTGAATGCCCAGATCGGCTGCGTCCCGTTCGGAGCGGCGATCGTGACCCTGATCCGAGAGCCCGCGCGGTACGCGTGACCCTCGTAGTACAGCGGGATCACGACCTCGACGAACTTGTTCTTGGGCATCGCGATGGCATCCGAGGTGCGCATGCTGAGAACCGGCTCGAGCAGCGTGCTGCGCTGATCGAGGAGGTTGTTGGTGGTCGTGTCGAGCTTGCGCTCGCTGGCCCTCAGCCAGCCGTTCTGCACGAACGTCTCGTTGCCGTCCGGGCGCACTTCGCTGACCGTCGCCTGGAGATCGACGTCCGGGGTCGAGGACCGCAACCACAGATGTACCGCACCGGCACCGATCACCGTCGTGTTCGCCGTCAACGGTGCCGACACGTATGACACCGAGCTGCCGACCGGGTTCCGCTTCCAGTTCCACTGCCACGC
The DNA here is from genome assembly GCA_036000295.1 of Solirubrobacteraceae bacterium. GTDB lineage: Bacteria > Actinomycetota > Thermoleophilia > Solirubrobacterales > Solirubrobacteraceae > Palsa-465. Next base: position 3,462 of record DASYFZ010000455.1, on the reverse strand, counting down.
CGACGCGTTGGCCCACAGGCCGCCGGTGCCCGTGTTGCCTGAATAGTCGGTCTGCGGCAACGCTTTGGCGTTGGACGCGTATGAGTTGATCCCCTGCCGCGCCGGAGCCTTGCCGTTCAGGCTCCCGTTCGGGCCGAGGTACCAGTACGTCGCCTTGGTGCCCGGGATCGGGAACTTCGAGAACGACTGCTCGAAGCCCGGGTAGGGATCGCCGGCGGTCGTGCTGCCGGTGGGCGATTGCCCGGCGCCGTTGTCGAACAGCACGCGGATCTGAGGCAGCGCTTCGAACGCCGACAGCGCCGACTGGTACGTCGGCTGCAGCTGGATCGGGTCGGGCGGCAGCGTCTCGGCGTCGTTGACGCCCATCGCCGATTGGTAGATGACGGGAGCGGCCGCTCGGATCAACGCCTGGTTGACGATCGGCGCCTGGTGGGCGACGAACAGCTCCAGGAAGTCATACCAGCGATCAAAGGTGTACGGATCGAGCGAGTCGATGTGGGCGCCGTTGGTGAACGTGAACCACTTGAGCTTGGTGCCGGTGAGGTGCTGGGCGAGATCGGGGCAGTGACCGCCGGTCTGCTCGTCCTCCCACTGGCACGCCATGAACGTCGGCACCTTGATCTTGTGCACGAACGTGATCGGGTCCAGAGGATCTGCCACCGACGGGTTGTAGTGCGAGTTGGCTTTGATCTTGTCCATCAGACTCGCCGCCTCGCCGTGCATGGCCTGGTTTGCCGCGCACGTCTGATCGCCCTGCTGGATCTGCTTGTAGGCGTACGGCTGGCCGCTGTTGGGCCCGGCCGGCTCGGCCTCGGCCTGGCGCTGTTGCGCCCACGCGACGGCGAATCCCGTGTTGAGGATGCCGCCCGGGTACAGAGTCGTCGCCGTCGTGTCGATCGTCGACAGCGGCGATATCGCCTCCAGGTCGGGTGGGTTCAGCTGAGCCGTGAAGAGCTGGCTGATCGCGCCGTAGGAGATGCCCATCATCCCGACCTTGTGGTCGCGCACCCAGGGCTGGTGCGCGATCGTCTCGATCACGTCGTAGCCGTCGAGGTTCTGAAGCGGCTCGAAGAAGTCGTAGGCGCCACCCGAGCAACCGGTCCCGCGCATGTTGACGTCGACGACCGCAAACCCCATCAGGTTCGCGAGCACGGCGATCCCGTTATCCGGCCCGGACGGATCCGCGTAGCCGTAGCCCGAGTACTCGATCAGCGTCGGGTACGGCGGCGCGTAGTCGACGTGCGGCAGCGGCAGGCTGGAAGCGCCCGGCAGCGACGGCGGGACTGGCAGGCCGGACGACAGCCCCGGCTCCCCGGCCGGACTGGTCGGCGGATGCACGTAGATCGCAAGCTGGGTGCCATCGCGCGTGGTCAGGTAGCCGTAGCCGTTGTCGGGGACCGACTGGTTGTAGACGCCCGGATCCCATGGCGCCGCGGCGTTGGAGTGGACCGTGACCGGCCCCGACTCGGTGCCGCCCGACGCGGCGCGCACCCGGTACCCGCTGCCCGGCGGCACGCTGCGAAACAGCAGGCCGCCGAGTGAGTCCGCGCGCTGCGTGTACAGCGTTGTGCCGTTCGGCCGAAGCAGCGACATGCGCGCGTTCGGCGACAAGCCCGTGACGTACACCTGCTCGGCGCTTCCGTGGGCGCTGATCGGTGCCTGTGCCGCGGCGCCCCCCGCGTTCACGAGCCCAATCGCGAGTACCGCGATCAGGACGGCCAGGGGCCGATGATGACACCGCAGGACGTTGCCTCTCCGCACGGCCCCGACTTTTCCATGTTCCGGCGGCGCATGCGCCGGTTCGGTCAGTGGCGGTGGTGCTTGCCCGCGCTCGTCGCTTGAGGCTTGGCGCCGAACGTGACGGAGCCGGCGAACGTCCCCTGCGCCGCGTAGGTGTGGTCGCCGGTAACGGCCCCGTTGAAGTCGAATGAGCCCTGTGAGCTCGCGTTGCCGTCGCCCCAGGAGATCGTGATCGAGCTGGCTCCGAGGCATGCCGGAGCGTTCTCGACCTCGCCCGAGAACGGGATGCCCGACGACCACGTGAAATTGGCCTGCGCCGCGGGTGCTGCGAGCAGCATGACCGCGATCAGGACAGCGGCCAGCGGCAGCGTCCTAAGGACGGGAACAGCTCCTACCTTCATATGCCTTCTCCGTCGCGTGAATCCGCGTTGGCTTTACCTCCGGCGGCAGCGGACGACCGCGGGAGGGGACACCGGACGAACGAGGGGACGAGCATTCCCCTTCCGCGCGCACAGATATTGCACGGCTTGGCCTACGCCGGAGCCGCGGTCGCGCACCCCGACCGCGGCTCGAGTGGCCGTAGACCTAGGCGTCCCCGTGGTGTCCGTCGTGTCCGTGAATCGGAAGCAGATGCGTTCCGAGCAGGTAGTCGGCCACCTCGCCGCCCATTTGCGCTCCGATGATCGTCGCTGTGCGGAAGTGGATCCCACCCCACACCCGCGCGTTCTCGACCTGCGTGACCGCTTGGGAGAAGCTCGTGAAGCTCCGCTGCACGGTCGTCATCGTGGCCGAGGTGGCGGTGAACGAGGTGTCATCGCCGTAGAACGCGGCGAGCACCGATGTCGCGCCGTTGCTGACGACGGCGTGGCCTGACGGATATTCCTGGAACGACGGAGTGACGAGCAGCGGAGTCCAGGTGCTATCCGGTGTGGTGGCGGGATTACCGTCGGTGTCGGCCTGTTGGATCGCGGTGATCGGCCGCCACGTGTCGTAGTAGCTCTTCGCGTTAAAGAACGCGATCGTCGCATCAGCGAGCGAAATGTTCATCAGCGCGAGAATCCGCGCCTCGCGCAGCAGCGGCGCGCAGCGCTGCTCGGCTAGGTCATCCGCGATCCTGTTCCAGATCGCCGCGGGTGTGTCGGACTGCCAGAACCGGGCCGTCTCGGTCTGCTCGGGGGTCCGGACGGTGCTGTCGGCGCTGCCCAGCGCCTTGACCTCGTTGAAGTCGCGGGCGTACTGGGCACTCGTCAACGCCGGCGGTGGGGCTGGCAGGAACTGCGCCGGTGAGGCGATCGCGAACGGCGTCATCGTCGCGAACTGCCTGAACGCGGGAGGCGCGAACGCAGGCGGCGTGGGCGCATAACGTCCGGGCACGCCCGCGGCGACGTACGGCGGCGGCGTGACCGCCAAGCCGTCGGTCGCGCGCCAGGTCAGGATCTGGTCGGCGACCTGCTCACCCCACCCGAGTCCCGCGATGATCGACCTGCCGTCATCGCGTGCTCCGATCCCAGCGAGCGTCGCGGAGAGCTGCTGGTCGAGCGTCGCGCGCTGCAATGGGAACAGACCCACCAACGACTCGTATGCCGCACCGGCTGCGGCCGCGGCCCGCGAGGCCCCACGCGGTGCCGCGGGCGGTACGTGAACGGGGGTGTAGCGACGTGCGATGCCGTTCACCGCATCGAATACGGATGCCTGCACGATCGCAGCGTCGCGAGACGCCAG
>DASYFZ010000450.1:0-3917 GCA_036000295.1 Solirubrobacteraceae bacterium | reverse complement strand
GCTCTCCGCCAACGCCCAGTCGACGGAGAGGAGACGATCGCTGTGAAGATGCGCGCCGCGGTGCTCGAGCAGTTCGGGAAGCCGCTCAACGTGACGGAGGTCGACCTCGACGAACCGCGTGCCGGCGAGGTACTCGTCCGGTTGGAGGCGTGCGGCGTCTGCCACACCGACATGTACACCGCCTCCGGGGCCGACCCGTCCGGGTACGCACCGGCGGTGCTCGGGCACGAAGGCTGCGGGATCGTGGAGCGGCTGGGCGACGGCGTGACCAGCGTCGCGCCCGGCGATCGCGTGGTCACGCTGTTCTCGCCACAGTGCCGCGAATGTGAGCACTGCCGCAGCCCGAAGACGAACCTTTGCCTCGCGATCCGCGAGCAGCAGAATCTGGGCCACCTGCCCGACGGCAGCACGCGGCTGTCGCGCGACGGCGAGAGCATCCGCCACTTCATGGGCACGAGCACGTTCGCGGAGTACACGGTGATGCCGGAGATCGCGCTCGCCAAGATCCCGGCGGACGCCCCGCCGGACCGCGCCGCGCCGTTCGCGTGCGGGCTGTCGACCGGAATGGGCGCGGCGATCAACACCGCCAAGGTCGAGGCCGGCTCCACGTGCGTCGTGTTCGGCGCCGGGCTGGTGGGCCTCGGCGCGGTCGCCGGGTGCCGCCTGCAGGGAGCCGAGCGGATCATCTGCGTCGACCTGTCGCCCGAACGCCTGGAGCTCGCGCGCGGCCAGGGCGCGACGGATGTGTGGACCGGAGGCAACGACACGGTGGCCCGGGTGCTCGAGGAGACCGGCGGGTTCGGCGCCGACTACACATTCGAGGCCACCGGGCTGGTCTCTGTCATGCGCCAGGCGGTTGAGTCGGCGCGCATGGGCTGGGGGCTGTGCACGGTCGCCGGCGTCGCCGGCAAGGGCGAGGTGCTCGAGGTTGTGCCGCGGTACCTGATCACCGGCCGGCGCGTGTGCGGCAGCTCGTTCGGTGGGGTCAAGGGACGCGACCAGGTCCCCCAGTTCGTGCAGCTCTATCTCGACGGCAAGCTCGACGTCGACTCGCTGATCTCGCATCGGCTCGCGCTGCACGACGTCAACGAAGGGTTCGAGCTGATGGAGCGCCAAGACGGGATCCGCAGCGTGATCCAGTTCACCTGACCGATCTCACAAGCCGGCGCGGGCGCGCGTTCATCGATTTATGCCTGTAGCCGGCGGATGGCGCACGCAGTTCGTCGCACTCGCGGCGATCTGGGGATCGAGCTTCTTGTTCATCAAGGTGCTCGACCGCCACTGGTCGCCGACGTGGGTCGCGCTCGGACGCGTCGCGCTGGGAGCGGCGACGCTGGTCGTGCTTGTGTACGCGCGCGGCGAGCGTTTGCGGGTGCCGCGCTCGGCATGGCCGCACATCCTGATCGCAGCGCTGTTCTTGAACGCGATCCCGTTCACGCTGTTCGCCTACGGCGAGCGCCACGTGTCATCGGTCGTGGCGGGCCTGTGGAACGCAAGCGCCCCGCTGTGGGTGCTCGCGTTCGTCCTGCTCGTGTTCGGCGACGAGCAGCTGACGAGCACACGCGCCGCGGGACTGGCGTTCGGGTTCGCCGGTGTCGTAGTCGTGCTCGGGCCGTGGCGCGGCCTCGGTGGTGGCGAGGCGATCGGCCATCTCGCCTGCGCGGGCGCGGCGGTCTGTTACGGCATCGGCTTTCCCTACGCGCGGCGCTACGTCGCAACCCGGCCCGAGAGCGGCGTCGTGCTCGCGGCGGCCCAGCTGCTGTGCGCGACCGCGGTGCTCGCCCTGCTCACGCCGTTCACCGCGGCACCAACGATCCACATCGGCGCGGGCGGCGTGCTCTCGATCCTCGTGCTCGGCATCCTCGGCACCGGCGTCGCCTACGTGCTCAACTACGCGATCCTCCGCGCGGCCGGGGCGACCACCGCCGCGACCGTGACGTATGTCGTGCCGGTGTTCTCGACCGTCCTCGGCGCGCTCGTATTGAGCGAGACCCTGCACTGGAACCAGCCCGTCGGCGCTGTCGTGCTGCTCACCGGGATCGCGATCTCGCAGGGTCGTCTGAGCGCGTTGCGCCCGCGGCTGCGCGCGAGTCCGGCGCGCTCGAGATACCGCTAGCGGATCGGCAGCTCGGTCGTCAGCGGCGCCGGCTCCTCGCGTGCGATCGCCAGCGCGTCCTCGAGACCGCGTCGTGCCGCGCGGTCGATGATGCGCTGGGCGAGCACCCGCGTGTGCAGAGCGAATGTGACCGAACGCGGAGCGACGATGATCCGCGAGCGCATGCCGACGCCTCGCTCGATCGCCTCGATCCCCACGTTCAGCGGCGAGACGCCGCTGAACGGGCCCTTGTTGAAGAACCGCAGCGCTGCCGCCGACCTGGTGCCGAAACCGCGGCTCACCATGTCGGTGTCGAGCTCGCCGAAGTAGGCGACGCCGACGCGCGCTCCGGTCGGGGCAAGCTCGATCCGCAGCGTGTTTGACAGCGCCTCGACGCCAGCCTTGGCGGCGCTGTACGCGCCAAGCAACGGTGGCTGGACGGCCGCGGCCAGCGAGGCGATCGCCAGCGCATATCCCCGGTCGTGGGAGATGTGCGGCGCGGCCGCGCGAAACGTGTTGTAGACGCCGGTCAGGTTCACGGCGATCGTCCGGTCGAACGTGTCGGGATCGCCGCCGGCGATCGGCGTCAGCGCGGCCACGCCCGCGTTGGCAATCACCACGTCGAGCCCTCCCAGGTGGTTCACCGCCGCGTCGACGGCGTCCTGCACCTGGCGGCGGTCGCGTACGTCGCACGGGACCGCGAGCGAGTCACAGCACTCGGCGGCGACCTGGGCGAGCAGGTCGGGCTCGATCCCGGCCAGCACGACCTTCGCGCCGTGCCCGTGCAGCCCCCTCGCCGACGCGGCGCCGATCCCGCGGGCGGCGCCGGTGATCAGGATGCGCATCCCGGGCAGCGCCTGAAGCGCTCGGGAGGGAGCGGTGTAGTACCTCCGGCCCAATGGCAACACGGATCGACCCTAACGCGCCCGCGTTGCCGGCGCCAGCTTGCGACACTGGCCCGAGTGCCCGAAGAGCACCTCGACGAGTACCTCGACAGCGTGCTGATCGGCGGCCGCGAACGCCGCGAGGTCGTGATCGCCGACTACGACCCGCAGTGGCCCCGTCGCTTCGATGCCGAGCGCGAGCGGATCGGGTCGGCGCTAGGCGCCACCGCCCTGCGGATTGAGCACATCGGCTCGACATCGGTGCCGGGACTCGCGGCCAAGCCGATCGTCGACGTACTGGTCGCGGTGTCCGACGTCCGCGACGAATCGTCGCACGGCCCCGCGCTCGAGCGCGCCGGTTACGAGCTCCGCGTGCGCGAGCCCGAGCATCGGATGTACCGCACGCCCGAGCGAGACGTCCACGTGCACATTTGGAACGAAGGCGACCCCGAGGTCGATCGCTACCTCGTGTTCCGAGACCGCCTGCGGGCCTCGGCCGACGACCGCAACGAGTACGAGCTCCTCAAGCGGTCCCTCGCCCGGCGCGAGTGGAGCGACGTCAACCACTATGCCGACGCCAAGGGCCCGCTGATCAAGGCGATCCTCGCCCGCGCCAGGCAATCGCACATTCGCCGTGCGCGGTCGTCCGACACGCCCGCTGTCGCGGGCCTGCTCGGCGACCTCGGCTACCCGACCGACGTTGACGACGCCGCGGCGCAACTCGGACGGCTGCTTGATCGAAACGACGCCGGGGTGCTCGTGCACGAGGACGAGGCCGACGGCGAGCCGGTCGGGCTGATCAGCTACCACGTGTTCGATCTGATCTACCGGCCGCGCCCGCATTGCCGGATCACCGCGCTGGCCGTCCGCGCCGACCGGCGCCGCCGGGGCGTCGCGCGAGCGCTGCTGGAGGCCGTCGAGGCGATTGCGCTCGGGCG
>DASYFZ010000410.1:0-6084 GCA_036000295.1 Solirubrobacteraceae bacterium | reverse complement strand
AAGGCACGAGCCCTGGGGCTCGGGACGCAGCTGGCCTACCGCTAGGCGGGCCGGCCGCGTCCCGTCCACAGAGCCGAGCTACGGAACCATCCCCGACAGCGGCCCGGATTGCAGCAGCACCAGGCACGCCATCAGCAAGGCCAGTGCGACGCTCCAGCCGACCACCTTTCGGAAGATGTGGCCCTCCTGTCCGGCGAGCCCGACCGCGGCTGCGCCGATCGCCAGGTTCTGGGGCGAGATCATCTTCGCGAGGACGCCGCCGGAGCTGTTGGCGGCGGCCAGCAGCGTCGGCGACAGGTTGGACTTGTGCGCCGCGGTCACCTGTAGGGCGCCGAACAGCGAGTTGGTCGACGTGTCCGACCCCGTGACGGCGGTGCCGAACCAGCCGATCAGCGGCGACAGGAACGCGAAGAACCCGCCGGCGCCGGCAGCCCACGTACCGAGCGTCGCCGTCTGGCCCGACATGTTCATCACGTAGGCGAGCCCAAGGACCGTGCAGACGGTCAGGATCGCCCACTTGAGCTGGGCCAGCGTGCGGCCGTACACGCGCAGCGCAAGCGACGGGCGGACGCGCAGCACGAGCATGGTCAGGATCCCCGACACGAGCAGCCACGTTCCAGCGGCCGTGAACCAGTTCGCCTTGAACGTCTCGCTCGTCGGGGCCTTGCCCTTGCCCGTGAGCACGTTCAGACCGGGCCAGCTGAACTCGCTGGTGGCCTTGTCGAGCTGGTTCTGGATCGGGTGCAGGCTGGCCAGCCCGAGCACCACGACGATGATGATGTACGGCGCGAAAGCCTGGAACATCTCTTTCCGTGTGGGCGGCCGACCGTCCTCGGCCAGCTTCCTGCGCTCGAGCGCCGCATCCGAGGTCGACCCTCCGGCGATCGCGGGTCGGCGACCGGGGACCTTCGCGGAGCTGGTGCGCGGGGACCACACGGTCAGCAGCGTGACCACGGCGGCGGCCGAGCCGAGCGACGCGATGATGTCGGTCAGCTCCATCGAGACGTAGTTGGACACGACGAACTGGAGCAGCGCGAACACGAGCCCGGCGGTCAGCACCGCCGGCCAGGTCTCGCGAAGGCCGCGACGGCCGTCGACCATGAACACGAGCACGAACGGGATCAGCAGCGCCAGGAACGGCGTCTGGCGCCCGACCATCTGGCTCAGGTCATGCGTCGGCAGACCCGACACCTGGCCAAGCGTGGTGATCGGGATCGCGATCGCGCCGAATGCCACCGGCGCGGTGTCGGCGACGAGCGCTACCGAGGCCGCGCGGATCGGCGACAACCCGATGCCCATCAGCATCACGCCGCAGATCGCAACGGGGGTGCCGAACCCGGCGAGCGCTTCCAGCAGCGCTCCGAAGCAGAAGGCGATCACGACGACCTGCACGCGCATGTCGTCCGAGACCGTGGCGAAAGCTCGCTTGAGCACCGCGAAGTGCCCTGTGGCCTCGGACATGTTGTAGATCCACAGGGCGTTGATGACGATCCACATGATCGGCCAGAAGCCGAACGCGGCTCCTTCGAGCGCGGAATCGCCGGCCTGCCCGACCGGCATGCCGTAGACCGCCACAGCAACCACGATCGCGACTCCGAGCGTGATCAGCGAAGCCCACTGCGCCTTCATCCTGACGACCCCCAGCAGGACGAACAAAACGACCAGGGGCAGGAGAGCAAAAATCGACGACCATCCCAGCGAGTGGGACACGGGGTCGAGCACTTGCTTGTACACCGGAACCTCCCTCTAGAGACACGGTTGTGCCGTAGGCTTACCCGCCTCGCGGCGTCCTAACGCCCCTTGACGTCGGCCGCTGTCCCTGTAAGCAGGAAAAATGGGGAGATGGCCCTGGCAGGATTTGAACCTGCGCGCGACCGGTTATGAGCCGGCTGCTCTAACCACTGAGCTACAGGGCCGCGCGCGGCGAAGCTAGCACCTAGGCCGGGCGTCCGACGACGACTCCGTGAGATAATCTGACGACATGCTGCTCGCCGCCGACGCCGCCACCGGCCAGACGATCGCGCTCCTGATCACGTTCCTCGGGATCGGGCTCCTCGTGAACCTGCTGATCGTCTACATCATCGCCCAGGTGCTCGGCGAGCGAAAGCAGAACCAGGAACGTCAGTCCCGCATCGGACACTGACGATCGCGCGGCCGCTCCGGCGGCCGATCAGAGCTCGTTGAGCAGTCGCTGAAGGAACGCTGCAGGCAGGCGTCGAATCAGAGGCCTGCCCATGAAGCCAACCGTCACGCCGATCGCCACCCCCGAGTCGCCGCACGGCCACCAGGCGCTGTCCGCCTACATCCGTGCGCGCTTTGACGACTTCTCGCGTTCCCAGAAGGACGTCGCGCAGTACATCGTCGACCACCTCGACGAAGCCGCGTTCCAGACAGCCGAAGAGCTTGCCCGTCGCGCCAACACGTCTTCGAGCACCGTCGTGCGGTTCTCGCAGGCCCTCGGGTTCGAGGGCTTCCCCGAGCTTCAGCATGCCGCTCGCGACGAGTACCGCCGGCGCCGCGACGATGCGCCCAACGGCGTTCCGTCGGCCGCGCCGCTGTTCTCACTGGACCACACCGAGTTCGAGGCGGCGCTCGCCGCAGATCACGTCAACGTCGAGGACACCGCTCACAAGCTATCGCGATCCGACGCCGAAGCGGCAATCGACGCGATCGTCAGCGCCGAAAAGGTCCTGATCGCCGGCACCGACCAGATGGCGTTCTTCGCCAGCTACCTGCGCCACCTGCTGATGCTGCTCGACCTGCGCGCCGAGATCGTCGCCAGCCCGTCGCAGGAGGCACTTGGCCGGCTGAGCCGCATTGACGAGCACACGCTGGTGATCGGCCTGTCGGCCGGCCGCCCGCACCCGTTGATCACGCGGACGATGAAGCTCGCGCGCCATCGCAAGGCGCCGACCCTGGCGATCACCGACGCGACGCTGTCCGAGGTCGCGCGGCTCGCGCGGATCCGTCTGTACTACTCGTCCAACACGCCGGCGTTCGTGCGTTCCCACACGGCGCTGCTGTCGCTGATCCAGTCGCTGGCCTACGGCGTGTACGCGCGCGACGCCCAGCAGTACGACGGGCGCATCAAGGCGTTCCGGCTGAAGTAAGCGAGGGGCGCGCCGATGGCGCTCGTCCACCACGACCTCTGCTTCGGCTGCGGTCAGACCAACCTGTTCGGGCTGCTGCTGGAGGTCGAGCGCACCGACGCAGACCGGGTGGCGGGCCGCTGCTTCATCAAGCAGGACCACCAGGGTCCAGGCCGCACGGCAGCCCACCAGGGCGTGATCGCCGCGGCCCTGTGTGAGGCGATGGCGCTCGCCTGTGGCCCCCGGGCGCGGGCGGTCGCGCTGAGCGTCGAGCTGACCGGGCACGACGCGCCCGTCGGCGCGTTCGTGGACGTCGAAGCAACGGTCGGGCGCCGAGACGACCACGAGAGCTCCGCCACGGCGACCGCGACGTCCGAGGGCTGCCCGGTCGCGACCGCGAGCGGCAGGTTCGTGCTCGAACAGCCCGTTTAGTCGGGATAGCCGGATGGGTACGTCCGACCTGGAATGGCACAGAACCTGACCACGCAGATCTTGACGGAGCATCTCGCCGACGGTGAGCTCAAGCCCGGCAAGTCGATCTCGCTGAAGATCGATCAGGCGTTGCTGCAGGACGCGACCGGAACGATGGCGCTGATGCAGTTCGAAGAGCTCGGCGTGCCGCGTGTGAAGGTCGACCGCGCCGTCCAATACGTCGACCACAACGTCGTTGCGCTGGACTACAAGAACCCCGACGACCATCGGATGCTGCGGGCGCTGACCCGCAAGCACGGCCTGCACTTCTCGCGCCCGGGCAACGGCATCAGCCACTACGTCCACATGGAGCGCTTCGGCAAGCCGGGCCACACGATGATCGGCGCGGACTCCCACACCACGCAGGCAGGCTGCATGGGCATGGTGGCGATCGGCGCGGGCGGGCTCGACGTGGCTGTCGTGCTCGGCGGCCATCCATATGAGATCGCCTGTCCCGAGGTCGTCGAGGTACACCTCGACGGCAAGCTGAACCGCCCGTGGGTGCAAGCCAAGGACATCATCCTGGAGCTGCTGCGCAGGCTGAGCGCCAGCGGCGGCAAGAACAAGGTGCTCGAGTTCACCGGCCCCGGGACCGCGGACCTGTCGATCCCCGAACGAGCAACGATCGCCAACATGGTCGCCGACCTCGGCGGCACCGCCGGCGTGTTCCCGGTCGACGACCAGACCCGCGACTGGCTCAAGCGCCAGGAGCGGGAGGACGACTTCGTCGAGATCGCCGCCGACGACGGCGCCGAGTACGACGACCGCATCGAGATCGACCTCTCAGAGCTCGGACCGCTCGTCGCAAAGCCCCACAACCCCGACAACGTCGTGCCCGTCGAGGAGGTCGCCGGAACCGAGATCGCCCAGGTCTGCCTCGGCTCGTCGGTCAACTCGGGCTTCAACGACCTGGCGTTGTGCGGGGCGGTGCTCGCCGACCGCGACGGGCAGATCGTCCACCCCGACGTCGCCGCGACCGCCACGCCCGGCTCCCGGCAGATCCTCACCGCGCTGGCGGATTCCGGGGTCTACCGCCAGCTCTCAGACGGCGGCGTGCGGATGCTCGAGCCCGTGTGCGGACCGTGCGTGGGCATGGGCCAGGCGCCTCCGTCGGACGCCAACTCGCTGCGCACGTTCAACCGCAATTTCCCCGGCCGATCCGGCACTCCCGAGGACTCCGTGTTCCTGTGCTCGCCGGCGGTCGCGGCGGTGTCGTTGCTGAGCGGCAAGATCGAGGACCCGCGCGAGTATGGGGACCCACCGGAGTTGCTGCCGATGCCCGAGTTGCGCCCGTACGTCGACGACGTCCACATCTTCGAGCCGGCCGACGAGCAGGAAGCCGAGAAGATCGAGATCCCGCGCGGGCCCAACATCAAGCGCCCGCCCGAGCACGAGCCTCTCGGTGACTCGCTGGAGGCGAAGGTGGCGACAGTCCAGCCCGACGACATCTCGACCGGAGATCTGGCGCCTGATGGCGTCGAGGTCATGGCGTATCGCTCCAACGTCCCCGCGATCGCGGAGTTCACCTTCCGCCACCGCGATCCGGAGTTCCGCAAGCGCCTGAAGGACTGGGGAAGCGGGTTCATCGTCGCTGGCGAGAACTACGGCCAGGGGTCGTCGCGTGAGCACGCGGCACTGGCGCCGCTGCACCTCGGGGTCAAGGCGGTGATCGCCAAGTCGTTTGCGCGGATCCACCGCCGCAACCTGATCGCCCAGGGGATCGTGGCGCTGACGTTCGACGACGACAGCGATTACGACCGCGCGGAGGTCGGACAGACGTGGACGCTGCCGAACCTCAAGCAGGAGCTTTCAGACGGCGCCGACAAGATCACCGCCAAGATCGACGATGACGGCGAGATCGCGCTCACCCACGACCTGTCCGAGAGCGAGCGCGAGGTCCTGATCGCGGGCGGGCTGTTGTCCTACCTGCGCGACAAGTAGTCAGCGCCGCGCGATCAGCAGCGACTGCGTGGCACGCCCGACACGCCCGTCCTTGTCGTAGAGCACGCTCTCGGCGGTGCCCACGCCCGCTTGGGCGATGTGCGTGCGTGACTCGAGCCCGATCCACTCCCCGGCCGGCTCGCGATCGACGTAGAGCGTCAGGTCGGGGTTGATGAACATGTACTCGTCCCACGACAGGATCGAGCTGATGCCGTTGCCGAAGTCGCCGGCGGCCGCGAGGCGCTCGAGCGGTGACGGCTCCTCGCCGGCGACGATCGGGACCTTCAGCCGAAACCAGGCGGTCGCGGGACCACCGCCGTGGAAGTTGCCGCTGACGAACCTGATCTCGATTGCGTCGGGGGCGAACATCGGCCGGTGTGGCGGCCGCAGCCGGTTGGGGTCACCGGTCTCGGGTCCCCGGGGCGGTTCCGACGCCGTGGCCGGGACGTCGGGATCGGCGCGGGCGATTCGAAGCGCGCGGGCACGGACGACCTCGATGCCGTTGGGCGCGCGGATCGCGCCCTCGAGCAACTGGACGCGCTTTCCGGGCCTGACGACGTCCGCGTCGACCTCGAGACGCCCG
>DASYFZ010000341.1:0-3752 GCA_036000295.1 Solirubrobacteraceae bacterium | reverse complement strand
GAGCGAGATCGCCGACACGGTGCAGGCCAGCCTCGACGATCTGCGGCGGATCTCGCGCGAGCTCAGGCCCGAAGCACTCGATGATTTGGGATTGGTCAACGCGCTGATCGCGCTCTGTTCGCGAATCGGACAGCAGAGCGGCCTGCGGGTGGGGCGCGATTTCGAGCCCCAGCTGCCGGCGCTAGCCTCGGATATCGAGCTTGTCATCTACCGCGTTGCCCAGGAGGCTTTGACGAACGTGCTGCGCCACGCCCATGCCTCACACGTCGATGTCTCGCTCCGCCGCACCGAGGGGCGGGTCGTCTTGATCGTTCGCGACGATGGCCGCGGTTTGCCCGAAACCCTTTCTGCGACCTCGGGGGTGGCTGGCATGCGTGAGCGAGCGATGCTGATCGGCGCCGAGCTCGACATCGAGTCGCACCCGGACGCAGGCGTCGAGGTTCGACTCGCGGTGCCCGTTGCCGAGGATCGCGCATGACTACACCGCTCAAGACGCATGTGCTGCTCGCCGACGACCATGCCGTTGTGCGAAGCGGCCTCCGTACGGTCCTCGACGCCGAGCCGGACATCGAGGTCGTGGCCGAGGCCGCCGACGGCGCGGAAGCGGTCCAAAAGGCGCTCGCCCCGAGCGTCAACCTGGCGATCCTCGATGTGTCCATGCCCCGCATGACCGGCCTCCAGGCCGCAGCAGAGCTCCACCGTCGCAGGCCCGACCTGCGCATACTGATTCTCTCGATGCACGACAATGAGCAGTACTTCTTCGAGGCCCTCAAGGCTGGGGCGTCGGGATATGTGCTCAAGACGGCGGCCAACCGCGATCTCGTCAAAGCGGTCCGGGCGAGCATGCGCGGCGAGCCATTCCTCTACCCTGCCGCCGTGACCGCGCTGATCCGCGACTACCTCGAGCGTGCACGCAGCGGCGAGGCGACCCCGACCGATCCGTTGACACCGCGGGAGCTCGAGGTGACCAAGCTGATCGCCGAAGGGCACACGACCGACGAGATCGCTGAGACACTCGTGATCAGCAAGAAGACCGTCGAGCGACACCGCTCGAACACGCTCGAGAAGCTCGGGATGCACAATCGCGTCGAGCTGACCCGCTACGCGATCCGCCGCGGCCTCGTCGAGCCCTAGGCCACCCCGCGACCACTCCGCAGTCGGCTCCAAGAATGGGCATTGACACCCATGGCGGTTGACCCCCTTAGGGTCCGAAGCTGTGTCCATGATCGAAGTCCTCATCTCGTACCGTCGGCCTGACAGCTTGGACGAGCCAGAGCTGCGCGTATGGCTCGCCGATCAGGTGCAGACCTTCTCGGCGCAAGCAGTCACGTTCCTGCCGCCAGAACCCACCATGGACGGTGATCGCGACGGGATCGTGCGATTCGCGCTCGACTCGGCCAGCACGCGCTCGGCCGAGGATCGCATCGCTGAGCTCGTGACCGACATGCGAATGCTCGGCCTAGGCCCTGACACCGTCGCGGTGCACCACGCCCCACCGCCGGTCCTCGACGCCGGCGAGGATCGCTCTAGCCCTTGAGCCGCAGCGATACCGCCGGCGCCCTATGCTCGACGGCCGCCACGTCCACCACATGTGCGGTGTTTCCCATCCCTGCGGCTCGCGCGAAGCTCGGTTCAGTGGTGGGCGAGGTTCATTCGGCGCGTGTCCCGGCACGCGCATGACGCACCTCAGCTCACTCGGCCACGCACCGACCTTGACGCGACATGACGAGTCCTCCGGGCGAACCGAGCTGCTGCTCAGGACCGTAGCGCTGGGTGCTTCCCTCACGACCGTCTGCACACGGAAAGTCCGGACGCGCGACGCCGCAGATGGGTGCTTCTCCTCATTGGCGAATCATCGAGGCTCTGGTTGCATCGATGCACATAGATCAAGCCAACCGACCCCGGTCCGTTGCCAAGCGGGGTGCGTCTTGAGCAGGAGATTGAAATGACCACTAGAACTCTCGGCGCGGCAAACGCTCGCGCAGAACAACCCTCTTCGGTTACCGCCGGCGTCATCGAACCGTTCCGGTTTGGCAGCGTCTTGGTAGGCGTTGACGGAAGCGCTACCGGTCGCGATGCGATCGCTCTTGGCGACGTGCTGCATGAGCCGGGCGGCCAGTTGACGCTTGCCCATGTGGTTCTCACGACCACTCCGACCTATCGCAACTTCCACGCGACCCGAGCCTGGTCGGAGTCCCGGAAGATGCTCGAGTGCGAGCGTCAGGCGGCGGGTGTGGCTGCAGAGCTGACCGGCATGGCGTCCTCCTCAGTGGGCAGTGGCCTGCACCAGCTCGCGGAGGACTGCGGCGCAGACCTGCTCGTCGTCGGCTCCTGCGGCCGCGGGGTCACCGGTCGTGTGCTTGTTGGAGATGACACGCGCGCGTCGCTGAACGGCGCTTCGTGTGCGGTGGCGATCGCCCCGCACGGGTACGCCGATGATCCGCAGGACATCCGCGCGATCGGTGTTGCCTACAACGACACCCCCGAGGCCGAGGCAGCGCTCGCCGTCGCCCGCGGCTTGGCCGCAGAGCACCGCGCCACCGTGCGCGCGCTGACCGCTGTCAGCGTCGCGTCAGGAGCCGCCGGCTGGGATCCGTTCGGCACAGGTTGGGGCGAACTAATCGATGCGCTTCAGCACGCTGCCAGCGATCGGCTACGATCGCTCGAGGGCGTCGACGGTCGTGTCGCGGTTGGTCTTCCTGGCAACGCGCTGACCGCGTTTACTGACGAAGTCGACCTGCTCGTCGTTGGATCGCACAGTTACGGCTCGCTCCGCCGATTGATGTTCGGAAGCACCTCAGCGCATCTCGCTCGCACAGCCCGCTGCCCTTTGTTGGTGGTGCCTCGATCCGCCGCAGCGAGACATCCGTCGTAAGAGAGGCGGGCCGCGCCACCCGACATGATCTAGGCGATGCGTGCCGCGCGTAGCCACGACACCCGTGGCTCAGGTGTCCTCGTCGCCACGGTCCGATGCTGTCATTGCTGCCACCGGCGTACCCGAAGGTAAGAGATCCCCCTCATGTCCGCGTGCGACCCGGGCGGTCAGTTCGACACCAGCGTCTCGACAGAAACCAAGCCATGAACGTCCGCCAGATCCTGCCCTCAACAGCCAGTCCGCCGACTGCGCGGAAACGCGCGGGCCACCTACTCTCCTCCCCTTCCCCGCAATCCATCGTTGCGGTCCAGAGCGGACAGCCCGTCGAGGCCGAACCAGCGCAGTCCAGCCACACCCGCGCGGGCTCACGTCCGCGCATCGACTATCTCGCTACAGGCGGCACCATCGCGAGCGTGCCCAGCGGCAGCGCCCAGGGCGCGACGCCCACCCTGACCGCCGACGAGATCGCAGGCTCGGTGCCCGCGATCCACAACGTCGCGGATCTCCGGACCAGTCAGTTCATGCAACGCGCCTCGACGACCATCACGTTCGCAGACCTGCTCCGGCTCAGCCACGAGATCGGCCTCCGGATCGCCGCTGGGTCATCTGGTGTCGTTGTCACCCAGGGCACCGACACCATTGAGGAGACCGCCTTCCTACTCGACATGCTCTGCGCAGGAGACCCACCAATCGTGATCACCGGAGCGATGCGCGGCCCCTCGGTCCCCGGCGCCGACGGACCCGCGAACCTGCTGGCAGCAGTGCAAGTCGCGGCGAGCGCTTCGGCGCGCGGGCTGGGCGCTCTCGTGGTCCTCAACGATCAGATCCATGCCGCGCGCTTTGTCTCCAAACGCCACACGTCCAGCCCATCCACATT
>DASYFZ010000302.1:0-5093 GCA_036000295.1 Solirubrobacteraceae bacterium | reverse complement strand
TCGCTGCAGGCACGTGCCGCCGCGCTCATCCCGGCCATGCCACCGCCGAAGACGAGGAGGTCGACGATCGAGTCCGAGTCCGACATCAGCGGACCTCCTTGCTGCTCTCTCCGTTGACTGATATAAGCCTAGTGAAGTAGGCGAATATGAGCTTACTTCAGTTCGACTCAACATGCCAAGCCAATCCAGAGCGAAAGCGAGTAGATATGACGTCAGCTCAGCTAGGCCGGAACGCTCCCCCCGCTCCACGGCATCCAGACAGCGAAGCGCTCGAGCGGCCAGCCGATCGTGATCGGACCGAAGACGAGCTCATCGAGTCGGAGCTGCTCGTGGAGGATGTGTCGATCGACGGCATGTGCGGCGTCTATTGATGGCCGCGATGCCCTTCGAGCTCGAACGCCCGTGGCACCTGGACCGACAGGTAGCGATCCGTCCTGAGCCGTTCGGGGCGCTTGCCTACCACTTCGGCACCCGGCGCCTTTCGTTTCTGAAGAGCCGCAAGCTGTTGGATGTGGTGCAGGCGCTCGACGAGCAACCGACGGCGCTCGCCGCGTGCCGGTCAGCCGGCGTGACCGATCAGGAGCTGCCGGCGTATCACCGGGCGCTTGAGACTCTCGCAAGCTCGGGCATGGTCGTTGAGCACCCGGCGGCCGCGCCAGTTGTCACGAAAGAGGCCGAACGTGCGTGATGCCGCCACTGCCCCGCGCCTGGTCGACCATTTCGAGGCCGGCCTGGACGCACCCATCTGCCTCACCTGGGAGCTCACGTACGCGTGCAATCTCGCATGTATCCACTGCTTGTCGAGCTCGGGGCGGCGGGATCCGCGAGAGCTGACGACGGCCGAGTGCTTCGGGGTGATCGACGAGCTGCAGGCGATGCAGGTGTTCTACGTCAACGTCGGCGGCGGCGAGCCCACCGTGCGACGCGATTTCTGGGAGATCCTCGACTACGCGACGGCGCACGATGTCGGCGTCAAGTTCTCGACGAACGGGTCTCGGATCACCGAGCAGGCCGCCGCTCGCGTCGCGGCCAACGACTACCTGGACGTCCAGATCTCGCTGGATGGAGCGTCCGCAGATGTGAACGACGCAATCCGGGGGCCTGGCTCGTTTGCGACGGCGATCCGAGCGCTCGAGCGGCTGGCGGGAGCGGGAGCGCCGAGCTTCAAGATCTCCGTCGTGATCACGCGCGAGAACATGGATCAGCTCGACGACTTCGAGGCGCTCGCCGACCACTTCGGCGCGCAGCTGCGACTCACCCGGCTACGGCCGTCCGGCCGCGGCGCAGACGTCTGGGACAGGCTCCATCCGACTCAGTCACAGCAACGCCGCCTGTATGACTGGTTGGTCGAGCGGGGCGACAAGGTGCTGACCGGCGATTCGTTCTTCCATCTCGCCGCCTACGGCGAGCCGCTCGCGGGTCTGAACATGTGCGGCGCGGGGCGGGTTGTCTGCCTGATCGATCCGATTGGCGACGTGTATGCGTGCCCGTTCGCGATCCATGACGCGTTCCGGGCCGGGAACATCCGAGCGCACGGCGGCTTTCAGTCGATCTGGCGCGACTCGGAGCTGTTCACAGACCTGAGGCAGCCACAGACCGGCGGCGCATGCGCGTCGTGCTCGCACTTCGATTCGTGTCGCGGCGGGTGCATGGCGGCCAAGTTCTTCACCGGGCTGCCGCTCACTGGCCCCGATCCCGAGTGCGTCCTCGGAAACGGCGAGTCATTGCTGTCGCTGTTGCCCGAGCGAGATGTCCCCCGCCCCGCGGCTGACCATTCGCGCCGGCGTCCGGTCTCGCTGTGTGACGAGTCCCCGCTCGCCGGCTTCGAGGTGATCCGCTGATGGCCGGCGGCTGGTTCGAATCCGTCGCCGAAGCCCAGCGGCGCGCCAAGCGCATGCTTCCCTCGTCGGTGTACATGGCGATCTGGGCCGGCACCGAGCACGGGCTCACGCTTACCGACAACGTCGACGCGTTCGGCGAGCTCGGCTTTGCCCCGCACGTCGCCGACCTCCCGAGCGAGCGAGACCTGACCACGACAGTGATGGGACAGACGATCGCGCTGCCGGTGATCATCTCGCCCACCGGCGTGCAGGCGGTGCATCCGGACGGCGAGGTGGCCGTCGCCCGAGCGGCGGCGGCACGCGGAACCGCGATGGGCCTCAGCTCATTTGCGTCAAAGCCCGTGGAGGACGTCGTCGCCGCCAACGGGCAGACGTTCTTCCAGGTGTACTGGGCAGGCTCTCGCGAGGAGATCCTGGCGCGCGTGCAGCGCGCCAAAGCCGCGGGCGCGGTCGGGCTGATTGTCACGCTCGACTGGACGTTCTCGCACGGCCGCGACTGGGGCAGCCCGACGATCCCCGATCAGCTCGACTTCCGCACGATGTTGCGATTGGCGCCGGAGGCAATCGTCCGCCCGCGCTGGTTCTACGAGTGGGCCAGGACGGGACAGCTACCGGGTCTGACCGTTCCCAACATGGCCGTCGACGCTGGCCCTCCACCGACGTTCTTCAGCGCTTATGGCCAATGGATGCAGACCAAGAGCCCGAGCTGGGAGGACCTGCGGTGGTTGCGCGAGCACTGGGACGGTCCGTTCATGCTCAAGGGCGTGATGCGTGTCGACGACGCCAAGCGCGCGGCCGACGTCGGCGTCAGCGCGATCTCGGTCTCCAACCACGGCGGCAACAACCTCGACGGGACGCCGGCGACGATTCGCGCGCTGCCGGCGATCGCCGATGCTGTGGGCGATCAGGTCGAGGTGCTCCTCGATGGCGGGGTCCGGCGCGGAAGCGACGTCGTCAAGGCGCTGGCGCTCGGCGCGCGAGCGGTGATGATCGGCCGGGCATACCTGTGGGGCCTCGCCGCCAACGGACAAGCGGGCGTCGAGAACGTGCTCGACATCATGCGCAGCGGCGTGGACTCGGCACTGCTCGGCCTGGGACGCACGTCGGTGCGCGAGCTTTCCCCCGCGGACCTGCTGATTCCAGAAACGTTCGAACGCAGGCTGGGAGTCTCCGAGGAGCTCGGGGCGCCGGCGGGTGGCCGGTGAGGCTTGGCTGTGCCACGTCCCCGGAGCTACTCGGCCGAGTCGACATCCATCTGCTGATCCCGCTGGGCGCGACCGAGCAGCACGGCCCGCACCTGCCGCTGAACACCGACACGGTGATCGCGTCGGGCATCGCCGAGGCGGCAGCAGCCCGTCGCGGAGACGCCGTCGCCGCTCCGGCGCTGCCCTACGGGTCAAGCGGCGAGCACGGCGACTTTCCGGGGACGCTGTCGGTCGGGCAGGCGGCGGTCGAGACCACGTTGGTCGAGCTCGTCCGCAGCGCTGCGGCGTTTGACGATGTCACCCTGGTGTCGTGGCACGGCGGCAACGCCGAGCCAGTCGCGCGGGCGGTAGCGCGGTTGCGCGCCGAAGGGCGGGACGTGCATTTGTGGGAGCCTCATGTCGATGGTGGAGATGCACACGCGGGCCGGGTCGAGACTTCGCTGATGCTCGCCCTCGCCCCGGATCTCGTGCGCGATGAGCGGCCCGTCGGCGCGACGCAGCCGCTCGACGTACTGCTGCCGCGGCTTCGTGCGGACGGCGTAGCCGCTGTTTCGCACAACGGCGTCCTCGGTGACGCGCGCGGGGCTACCGCGGAGGCCGGCCGCGCGCTGCTCGAGCGGTTCGTCGCCGAGATCGAAGCGCTGCTCGACGCTGACTCCAGCGGGACGGCCGGCGCGTGAGCAAGGCGGCGATCGTCACCGGCGCGGCGCGCGGTATCGGCGCGGCGACCGTGACGAGCCTCGCGGAGGCCGGATGGAACGTGCTGGCGGTCGACCGCTGCTCAGACGATCCGCGTCTGCCGTATCGACTCGGGACGCGCGAGGAGCTCGAGGACGTCGTCTCCCGCGCCGATGCGCTCGCCGGCAGCGCCGCTTCGATCCAACCGCTGGTCGGCGATGCGGTGTCCGGCGAAGACATGGAGCGCGCCGTCGACGCGGCCGAGAGCTCGTTCGGCGGCGTCGATGCGGTGATCGCAATCGCTGGCGTGATCGCGGGCGGCGTACCGCTTTGGGAGATGCCGGCCGCCCAACAGGATGCGGTGCTCGACGCAAACCTCAGGTCGGTTCTCGTCGCCGCGAGAATCGGCATCCCGGCGCTTCTGCGCAGGCCCGAGCCGCGGTCCGGGCGTTTTGTCGCCGTCGCCTCGGCAGCCGCAACGCGGGGGCTCCCGATGCTGGCGGCGTACTGCGCCGCGAAAGCCGGCGTGACGGGAGCGATCCGAGCGCTGGCGGCCGAGCTGCGCGGCACCGGTGTAACGGCTAACGCGATCAGCCCTGGTTCGACGGCGACCCCGATCCTCGATGAGAGCGCGCGGCTTTACGGCCTGGAGTCGGCCGAAGCGTTCTCCTCCCAGCAGCCGATCTCAAGGCTTATCCGCGCCGAGGAGGTGGCCGCGGCGATCGTGTGGCTGGTCGACTCGGCTCCCGAGGCCCTGACGGGAGCCAGCATCCCGATCGACGGCGGACTGTCTCTCTAGAACGCGGGCTGTTCGCGGTAGTCGCCCCAGACCTTCTGGAGCGCCTGCACGATCTCGCCTTCGGACGCGTGCGCCCGGGCGGCCTCGACCAGCAGCGGCATGAGGTTCGTGTCGCCGGCGGCAGCTTCGCTGATCTGGACCATCAGCCGCTCTACCGCTTCGCTGTCGCGGTTTGCCCGGACGGACTGGAGCCGGTCGATCTGCTGTTGCTCGAGCGCCGGGTCGACGCGGAGGATCGGGGTGTCGCTGTCGTCGCCCTCGGTGAACGCGTTGACGCCGACGACGACGCGCTCGCCGTTCTCGATCTCTCGCTGGAGGTCGAACGCGGCGTCGGCGATCTCGCGCTGCGGATAGCCCTCCTTGACTGCCTGGACCATCCCCCCAAGCTGGTCGATCTTGGCGAAGTACTCGTACGCCTGCTGCTCCATGCGATCCGTCAGCGCCTCCACGAAATACGAGCCTCCCAACGGGTCGACGGTGTTGGTCACCCCGGTCTCGTGCGCGATGATCTGCTGGGTGCGAAGCGCGACGCGGACGGCCTGCTCGGTCGGCAAAGCCAGAGCCTCGTCA
>DASYFZ010000292.1:0-2990 GCA_036000295.1 Solirubrobacteraceae bacterium | reverse complement strand
GCTTGGCCGAACGGTCAAGGACGAGCACTAGCGAGTGGGGCCGCGGCTTGGAAGCCGCCGCACGCGCCCTGCTCAGCGAAGGGCTCCAAGCAGCGAAGCTTCACCGCGAAGCGATCGAACGGCTCAGGCGATCTCGCCTCGTCGTGCTGCAAGTCCGCGCACGACTCAACTACGGCGAATGGTTGCGCCGGGAGAATCGGCGGCGAGACGCCAGGGAGCAGCTTCGGACTGCCTATGACCAGTTCACCACGATCGGCATGGAGGCGTTCGCTGAACGCGCACGCAGGGAGCTGCAAGCCACCGGCGAGACGGCGCGCAAGCGCACGGTCGAGACGCGCGACGACCTCACCGCGCAGGAACGGCAGATCGCCGAGCTAGCCGGAAGTTTTCGGTCTCGTGATGGCGAATCCCGCGTGTTGGCGCGGGATTCTGGTGCTAGGGCTGGTTCGGCTTTGGCTACTTGTTGAGTTTGATGTTGAGTAGCGCGAGCGCTTTGGCTTGGGTGTCGTTGGCGTTTGTGAGGCGCGGGAAGGTGTGGGGGGTGTCGCCGATGCGTAGTTGGTTGCGGCAGATGGTGCCGAGTTCGGCGATCAGGTCGGGGAGGTTGTAGGCGGGCAGCCCGTCGGGGGTGTGGTGGCTGCCGGCTTTCGTGTTCGCGGCGGGTGAGCGGCGGGCGGGCGCGACCGGGTCGGCTGGGGTGAGGGGCGTGTCGTCGGTGAATAGCATCGGAGCGAGCCTGGCCTGTAGCTCGAAGAGCAGGTGGTAGGCGAGCAGGAACAGGAAGAAGTGGGCTTCGACGCGGTCTTGGAGGTGGTGGCGGATCGGGCGGACGTCGAGTGCGTCCTTGATCGTGCGGTACGCGCGCTCGGCCATCTTCAGCTGTTTGTAGACGCGCACGACCGCTTGGGTGGTGAGCTGCTCGCCGGTGCAGGTGGTGCGCAGCACGTAGAGCCCGTCGAGCGCGGCTTCGGTCTGGATCTGCTCGGTCTTGCGCTGGTGGGTGAAGGCGCCGTCGGTGATTTCGAGCTCGAAGTGCTTGGCGACCTTGTACTTGTTGATCACGCGGCCGACGCGCTGCCCGATCGTGCCGGCGTCAGCGGCGTGGAGGCGACCGCGCGGGTTGGTGACCGATGCTGTGACCTTGTCCAGTTCGCGCTCGGTCGCGGCGAGTAGGTCCTCGCGTTTTCTCGCTCGCTCGGCAGCGAGGTGCGGGTTGCGGCACACCACCAATCGCTCGTCGGGGAACTCCGTCGAGGCGATCTCGGCCAGGTTTCTCTGATCGAACAGCGAGAGCTGCAGATCTCCTGCCTTCATCAGTTTGCGGATCTGCGCGCTCTTGAGCGCCGACACGAACCCCGCGCCCTGCTCCTTGAGCGTCTGCGCGTGCGCGTCGGTGATCATCGCCCGGTCACCGACCAGGATCACGCGCTCGATCCCGAACCGCTCGCGGACGGTGTCGATCACATCGGGGACAGTGGTCGGGTCGGCGGTGTTGCCTGGGTGCACCTGCACGGCGACCGGTCGTCCCTCTGGCGAGCACACCAGCCCCCAGTTGACCTGCAGCTTGCCCGGCTTGCCGTCGCGGTTGTGCCCTAGCGCCGCCAGCTCACAGCAGCGACCCTCCACGTAACTAGAGGACAGGTCGTAGAGCACGAACCCACCCGCAGCCAGGTGACGTCGGGCGAGCGAGCGCTCGATCCGTTCTTGGCGGTCCCCAAGCCAGTCCATCGCGTCCAGCAGATCTGCCTCGGTCACCTCGCCGAGCGAGAGCTCATTCGCGAGCGTGGTCTGGTGAAAGCGGCGGGTCATCGACAGCTTCGAGCCCGGCGCGATCACCAGCTGGCAGATCATCGCGACGACCAGGTCGCGCTCGCGAGAGCGCTCCCGCGACAGCAGCCGCTCGAGGTCGAGCTCGCGGAGCACGCCAAGCACGGCGGCAAGGTGCCCGTGCGGGAGCGAGGACTCGATCTCCAACTGCTCGTCGAGGTCGACCAGCACCCGGCCGGCGAGCATCTTTCGGATCGCGTCGATCACCTCGAGCGGGAGGTGCGAGAGGTTCCCGAGGTTCTCGTGGCGGACCTTCCCGCCCTCCCGATAGGAGCGGCGCAACAGGTAGGACGTGTACACCGCCCCGCCCTTACCCTTCGTCTTGATTGTGGCTACGTGAGCTTGGCCGCCACGCCGAGGCATCCCCGACAGAGTATCGGTACCATCGGACGGAATCAAGGTATAACTTTGGCTACATCCCACCGCCAAAAAGAAGCCCGACCCCCGTAAACACGGGCGATCGGGCCTCAAACCGTCAAAAACTTCCGGCTAGGGCGCTCGCGCCCACGACTCGATAAGCGACCCACGGGCCAGCGGCAAACGGGTCCCGCAGAGCAGAGGACCGGAAGACGAACTGACCGCGCTCCTCCCTCGCCCACGCCAGCTTCGGTTCCAAAGACCGGCACGGGGACGCCACTACCAACGGTGCCAATGACCACTGTTGTGATCGCCGGCTCGGTCGTGATCGAAGCCGGCGCGGGGCTGGCCGTGCTCTGGCTCCTGGCCGGCGGACGCCTGAGCTCGCATCGCTCGGAGCGACAAGCGCAACAGCTGATCGCGCTCTCGTTCCTGCTGCTCGCCATCGACATCACCGTCCAGGCCGCTCGCGACCTGGTCGGCGGCCATCAGCCGGCCGTCAGCTGGCAGGCGTTGGACTATCTGTCATCACCCTGATCGCGATGCCACCGTTGGGGGCGGCGAAACGCCGCGTCGGGACGGCGCTCCACTCCCGGGCGACGGCGAGCGAGAGCCGCCAGACGATGCCCTGCGCCTACCACTCAGCCGCGCTGCTAATCCGCCTGCTGGCAAACGCCATTGCTGGCTGGTGGCGGGCCGACCCGGCCGTCGCTCTGGTGATCGGCGCGGTCGCGCTCCGCGAGGCTCACGACGCCTGGCGCGGGGACACCTGCAGCTGCTGCTAGCCCTGAGCCCCGCCGACGCAC
>DASYFZ010000542.1:0-4950 GCA_036000295.1 Solirubrobacteraceae bacterium | reverse complement strand
GAAGAACGTGCACAGCGACCCATCGGGCAGGCGGTTGGACGCGAAGTGCAGGTCGTCGAACACGACCAGGGACCCCAGCTCGAGCGACGGGTCGACCGCGCCGCAGGCGGTGCAGCCGATCACCGCGGTGGCGCCGAGCTGCTTCAGCGCCCAGATGTTGGCTCGGTGGGTGACCTGGTTTGAGAGCCGGACGTGACCCGACCCGTGCCGGGACACGTGGAGGGCATCGACCCCCGCAAGCCGGCCGCGCGTCACCGACGTCTGCCCATACGGGGTGTCCAGTGCCTCGGTCTCGTCGTGCTCAAACCCCGGCAGCGAATGCGTCCCCGAGCCGGTGATGATCGCGATCGGCATGGCGCGCGATGCTACTCCGTCGGGTTCACCGCGCCCAGCGGGCGCACATGTCAATCGGCGGCGAATTCACCCAGGGCGGCGGCGAGCATTTTGGGCTGGTCGATCGGGACCAGCGTGTAGCTGTCGGGTACCTCCACGAGCCGCCCGTTGGGAAACGCTGCGGCCAGACGCGCGCCGAACGGCGGGCGCATCATGCGATCCTCGGGTGCCCACACGACCAGCAACTCGACTGTCGCCATCAGACCGCGGCGGCAGCGTGCTGGTTATCGACGAGCCAGCGGTCGAACACCACGGTCTTCTGCGTGTCCTCGTAGACCTCGTAGCGCTTGAGCTTGAACCACCGCAGGTGACCCCAGATCACGTAGCGGTTCTCGTACACCACCTCACCGGCGGCGGACCGCAGGTGGTCACGGCCGCGTATGCACAACGTCATCCGCCACGGGAAGCCCTTCAGGATCACCTCGTCGGCCGAGATCTGGATGCCGGCGCGGATGAATCTCCTCAGCCACCGCTCGTGCTCGGCCTTGCCGTGCAGCTCCACCGCCCATGAACTGTCACCCGGGAACGTCATCCGCACGTCGGAGGCGTCCATCCACAGCGTGAGGCGCAGATCGCCGGCGCTCAGGCGTGCCAGCTGGTAGTCGACAAGCCGCTTTCCAACCCATGAAAGCATCGCCGCCCTCCTCTAGATAGATCGCTCTAGTGAGTCGTGGCGTAGCCTACACGTTCTCTAGATAGATCGCTCTAGTAAGTCCTGTACGCTACGCCTCATGGCGACGACGAGGGACCGGCTGGTCGAGACCAGCGCCGAGCTGTTTCGCAAGCAGGGATACAGCGCCACCGGCGTCAAGCAGATCGTCACCGCGGCACAGGCGCCGTTCGCCTCGCTGTACCACTTCTTCCCCGGTGGCAAGGAGGAGCTGGGCGCGGAGGCGATCCGCCTATCGGGAGCGCTGTACGAGCTGCTGATCCCCGCCGTGTTCGACCCGGCCCCGGATCTCCCCACGGGCGTGCGCAACTTCTTCGCGGGCGCAGCAGCGCATCTGAAGCAGACCGACTACGCCGACGCCTGCCCGATCGCGACGATCGCGCTCGAAACGTCGAGCACCAGCGAGCCGCTTCGCCAGGCCTGCGCGGATGTGTTCGAGCGATGGATCGCCGCCGGCGCGGCGCGGCACGAGGACGGCGGCTTCACTGAGCAGCAGGCACGCGAGCTGACGATCGCGATGCTCGCCGCGCTCGAGGGCGCGTTCGTGCTGGCGCGCGCGATGCGCACCACCGAGCCGCTCGACATCGCCGGCGAGATGGTCGCCACCGCGGTGCAACGAGCGCTGGCCGCCTAGCGCCGAACCCGGCCGCCCTCGGCACCCGGCTCGGTCGCCGGGCCTCCAGGCAGCGCGATGCCGAGCACGCGCATCGCCTTGAGCCCGAGCGACAGCTTCTCGCGCCCGTCGGTCGACGACACGTCGAGCCCGGTCAGCTCGCGCACCCGCTCAAACCGGTACCTGATCGTGTGCCGGTGTGTGAACAGGCGAGCCGCCGTCGCGTTGACGTTGGCGTCGCACTCCAGAAACGTCGACAGCGTCCCGAGCAGGTCGGTCTCGTACTGCTCGTCGTAGGCGACGAGCGGGCGCACGGTCTCGCTGTAGAACCGCTTGAGCTCCGCGGGGTCGCTCATGTGCGGCAGCAGCAGCTGGTAGGTGCCGGTCTCCTCGTAGGACAGCTCGTTGCGCTCAGGGTCGCCCTCGACCACGTTCGCCGCCAGCAGCGCTTCGTTGCGCGCGCGGCGCAGCGCGACCGGGTCGACCGTGTGGCGGCTTCGGCCGATCGCGAACGCCACGCCCGGCAGCCCCGATTCGAGCTCTCGCCTGGTCGCCGCGGCGACGCGCCGCCCGGTGTCCCCGTCCGGATCGGGGACCAGCAGCACGATCTCGGCCTCGTCGTCGCTGGTCGGGGCGCCGATCGACCCCGGCGCGATCGACCGCGCGCCGCGCGTGGCAACCGCGAGCAGGCGCCGTCGCCAGTCGTCTTCGCGCGGGTTGCGCGGATGGCCGCGGACGACGACGACGCTGCCGCCCGACGCCAAGTCGGTGCCGAGCTCCTTGCCTCGCGCGATCAGATCGTCGCGGTCGGCGATCCGGCCGTCGAGCACGGCCTGCTGAAAGCTCGTGGCCGCCTCCTCCGATGCGCGCTCGGGCGCGCGCACGCGCTCGACCTCGGACGCGATCAGCGTCGTCACGAGCCGCAACATCGTCTGGTCGGGCGCGTGTTCACGCGCGCGCATGCGAAGCCGACCCACGGACGTCTCAGCCACCTTGAGATCGATCGTGGTGACGTCCTCGGCGTCGCGCATCAGCGACCGCTCGTCCGCGGGCGAGCGCGCAGCCACGGCGAGCACCGCGGCCGAGCGGTCGATCAGGACGAGGCTCGCATCCAGCACGCGCGCCGCCGTCCGCAGGATCTCGGGCAGGCCTGCGCCCGCCTCGACCGCGTCGGTGATCTCGGCGAGCGCGGCGAAGTCGGGGACGCCGGTGGAGGTCGCCGCCTGGCGAGGGGAGTCTTCAGCCATCTCCGCGGGCTCCGGGGTCGGTAACGGCTAGAACAGGCGCGGCCACTCGAACACCACGAGTGCGCCGGCCAGCACGCCGACGCCAACGAGCGCGGCGAGCACGTACATCGAGAGCACGACCACGGCGACTCGCTGGAGCACACCCCGGTAGGCCGTGATCGCGGGGACCACGATCAGGATCGTGAATACAACCAACCCGAGCACGCCCAGGCCGGCGCCGACAACATAGGTGATCGTCTGATTACTCATGTGTCTTCAGGAAATTGTGCCCGAGCTTGGGGATGGCTGGCCGAACCCCTCGCCGACGGGAACTGCGGCGCACGCGCCAGGGTAGCGAGCGGAAAGCTCGGCGGCCAGCGCATTCGCCCGGTCTGAGGCATCTTTACCCCACACCAGGCCGACGACGGTGGGACCGGATCCGGACACGAACGCGCTTTCGGCGCCCGCGCCCCGAACCCTGTCGAGGACGCTCCCGATCTCGGGACGCAGTGACAGCGCCGCGGGCTCGAGATCGTTGACCGCGAGCTCGACCGGAATCCTGCCGCCCGGGAGGCTCAGGACCGTCCGCACCGCCTCCAGCGACAACGCCAGCTCGGCGTCGGTTCGCTGCTCGCCAAGCCTGTCGGCCTCGGCGTACACGTCCGCGGTCGACAGCTCAAACGGCTGCGGCACGACTACGAACGCATGCTGAGCCAGCGGCTCGGCCGCCTCCACCGAGTCTCCCGCCCCGGTCGCGATCCACGCCCCCGCGACGAGCTGGCTGGGAACGTCGGATCCGAGCTCCGCGGCCACCACGGCGATCACCTCATCGGCCACGGGGTGGACGGCCTCCGCGAGCCGCAGCGCCGCCGCGGCATCCGACGACCCGCCGGCCATCCCGCCGGCCACGGGGATCCGCTTGACGATCTCGATCCGCACCCGCGGGCCGTCCCACCCACGCGAACGCAACCCCTCCAGGGCGGCGGTCACCAGATTGGGCCCCTCCACCCCGGGACATGAGACCTCGTCGGCGCCCGCGTCTGGCCCGAGCACCGTTAGCGACAGCTCGTCGCACAGCGAAACCGACTCGAGCACGGTCACCACGTCGTGACGGCCATCAGCGCGGACGCCACCGACGAGCAGGCTCAGGTTCACCTTTCCCGGTGCCTTCACGCGCAGCTTCGTCATGAACCCAGCCTCCCGGCGAGGTCGCGGAACTCAGCCGGCGACAGCCGTTCGGCGCGCTCGTCGGCGGGGTGGCCCATCTCGGCCAGCGCCGCCCGCGCACGCTCGCGAACTCCTGCTGCGGCGCCCGGAGCGAGCGCCAGCGAGCCGGCGAGCGCCTTGCGGCGATGAGCGAACGCCTCGTGGACAAGCGCTCGCAGCGCCGGGTCGACCGAGCCGCCGCTGCGCCGCAATCCCACCAGCACCGAGTCGACGTTCGGGACCGGGCGAAACACGGTCCGCGACACGGGGCGCAGCACCTTCACGTCACACGCGAGCTGTGCGAGCACGGACGGGGCGCCGTAGGCCGGGGTCCCCGGAGCGGCCGCCAGACGCTCTCCGACCTCACGTTGGACCATCACCACCCAGCTCTGCACGCCGGGCAACTCAGAGATCGTGCGCAGGATCACGGTCGCGGCGATCGAGTACGGAAGATTCGCGACGACCTTCGTCGGTGCCGGGTGCAGCGCCGCCAGGTCCACGTCCAGCGCGTCGGCCATGTGCAGCGTCGCGTTGGAGAAGCGGCCGAGCAACTCGCGCAACCCCTCCTCAAGACGGCCGTCGACCTCGACCACGTGCACGTACGCGGCGGTAGCGGCGAGCCGCTCGGACAGCACGCCCTCGCCACCCCCGATCTCGAGCACGACGTCGCCGGGACCCAGCTCGGCCAGGCGCTCGATCACGCCAAGGATGTTGCGGTCAACGAGGAAGTTCTGACCGAGCGCGCGAGACCGGCGCGTTCCTACCATCCGAACACCGCGGCCGCGCTGCGGTCCACAGCGGCCTCGAGCTCCTCGTAGCCGACGCGCCGTTGCACCGCCAGC
>DASYFZ010000242.1:0-8997 GCA_036000295.1 Solirubrobacteraceae bacterium | reverse complement strand
CGGCTAAGCTTGTCGCACGTGGTCGGAGACATCCTTCAGCCAACACATCTTCTGTTCGTTCTTGTGGTCGCGTTGCTGGTGCTCGGCCCGAAGCGTCTGCCCGAGGTTGGGCGCTCGCTCGGGAAGGGCCTGCGGGACTTCAAGTCGGCGCTAGGCGGCGAGGAGCAGGCCCCCCAAGCGGAGGTCCTGAACCAGACCAGCGCCGAGAGCACGAAGACAAGCAGCGAGTCGGCAGAGCACTTCGGCTGAGTCCGCGCTCGGCCACATGAACGCCGCGTCACGCGGCGCCCTATGAGCGCGCTCGATTCACAGCTTTCGGAGGCACCGCCGCGGGTGCGCCCGCGGTGGCGTCTGCTTGTTCGGATGCTGCTCGGCTGCGTGGTGGTGATCGCCGCGACGGCCGCGACGGTCGCCACCGGCACGCTGCTGGAGGTCAAGACGTTCACCGACGCGCTGAAGCAGAGCCCGCAGCTCAAGCTCGGCAACGAGCTCGCCAGCGCGAACGCCGGCGGCCCGCAGACGCTGCTCTTGATTGGCTCCGACAAGCGCGCGAAGTCCGCGGTGGACGCGAGCACGCCGGCGCACTCGGACACGATGCTGCTCGTCCGCCTCGACCCCAACGAGCCCGAGACGACGATGCTGTCGATCCCGCGCGACCTGAAGGTGACGATCCACCCCGACCACGGGCAGTCGATGGTCGCCAAGATCAACGCGGCGTACACGATTGGCGGCGTCAAGCTCACGATCAAGACGATCCGGCAGGTACTCGGCGTGCAGATCAACCACGTCGTCGACGTCAACTTCGCCGGATTCAAGGCGCTCGTGAACTACCTCGGTTGCGTGTACGTGCAGGTCGATCGCCGTTACTACCACTCGAACGTCGGGCTCGCCGCGGGCCAGACCTACGACGCGATCAACATTCAACCGGGCTACCAGAAGCTTTGCGGCGACGACGCGCTGCACTATGTCCGCTACCGCCACGCCGACACCGACCTGATTCGCGGCGCTCGCCAACAGGACTTCCTGCGGCAGATCAAGGACCAGGTCGGCGCCTCCGGACTGGTCGCCCAGCTGCACCCGATCGAGCGACTGTTCGGCAAGTACGCGAGCACCGACATCCGCTCCGCGGACGACGTCCTGAAGCTGCTCGAGCTGCTGGTGCAGTCAGCCAGCCACCCGGTCAGGCAGATCCAGTTCCAGGCAGACCTCGGCCCCTCCTACGTCACCGCCTCGCCGGCGCAGATCCGCTCGACCGTCAACGCCTTCCTTCATGGGGGCGGGGCGACCGACAAGCTCAACACCGGGAGTGCCTCGACGCAGAAGAAGAAAGGGCCGGCTCGCGGCAGCGTCCCGCTCAGTCCCGCCACATCAAACGAGATCGCCGAGGAGCATGGGCTCACCGCGACCGTCCCGTTCAAGGTCTACTACCCCGAGAAGCGGGTCACGACGGCGGGGGCTCCGCAGGACGAAACTCGCTTCTACAAGCTCAACGGCCATCCCGCCTACGACGTAGTCGTCGCCGAGGGCGGCCTGGGGCAGTACTACGACCTCGAGGGCACGACGTGGCAGAACGCGCCGATCCTGCGCAAACCCAACCAAACGGTCCGCGTAGCCGGGCGCCCGATGCAGCTCTATTTCGAGGGCCAGCGGCTGCGCTTGGTCGCTTGGCACGACGGCCCCGCCGTGTACTGGCTGGTCAACACGCTCTCGAACGTGCTGAGCAACCGCCAGATGCTGGCGATCGCCGGCGCGGCCAAGCGGTCCTAGATACCGCCGCCCCCACTCAGGGGGGCGAAAACGGTCGCCCAGCGCGCTCATACCGATATGACCGCGCGAACCACGACCGGACATCCGTGGCCAGATCTACGCTCGCCCCATGACGCTCACCCTGGAGAGAGCCGCGCTTGTGACGTTGCTGAGGACGGCGACCCAGCCGTGGCACGCCTACGCCGACGCGGTCGAGTTGCGCGCGAGCGCGCTCGCGGTGCTCGAGGAGGAGCGCGGTTTGCTCGCGCACGACGGCCTCGACGAGGCCAGCGACCAGCTCGCCGACTGGGAGCGAAGCGGAATCAGGGTGCTGACCGTGCTCGACTCGGACTACCCCGAGAACCTGCGCGCGGTCTACGACCGGCCGCCCCTGATCTTCGTCGCCGGGTCGCTGCGCCAGCCGGACGCACGCTCGGTCGCCGTCGTCGGAACGCGCGCGGCCACGCCCGAGGGTCTCGCCCGCGCGCGCCAGATAACCGAGCACGTCATCAGCCACGGCTACACGGTGATCTCCGGACTGGCGGCCGGGATCGACACACAGGCCCACACGACAGCGCTGCGCAGCGGCGGCCGAACCGTGGCTGTGATCGGCACTGGCCTGCGTCGCTGTTATCCGCACGAGAACCGCGCGCTGCAGCGACGGATCGCCCAGAGCCGGCGCGGCGCGGTCGTGTCGCAGTTCTGGCCCGATTCGCCGCCGACCGCAACGAGCTTCTTGAAACGCAACGCCACGATGTCGGGCCTCGCGATGGGGACGGTCGTGGTGGAGGCATCGCACACCAGCGGCGCCAGGGCGCAGGCGCGGCTCGCGCTCGAGCACGGGCGCCCGGTGTTCCTGCCCGAGCCGCTGCTCGAGCAGGCCTGGGCGCGGGAGTTCGCCGACCGACCCGGCGCACACGTCGTGCACGACCCCGCCGAGATCACCGCGGCGATCGAGCGGCTCAACTCTCCCGGAGCGCTCGTACCCTAGGACCGCGCCGATGCCCACGGTCGCCGAGCTGACCGAGCCCTACGGCAACTTCATGCTCGGTCCCGTGCGCGGCCCGCGCGTGTGCGACGTGTGCCTGACGTTCACCGACGGGTACCCGCGCTGCTACACCTGCGCGAGGACTCCGCAGGCGCTGGACGCGCTCGCGCCGATCTCCTACAGCGTCGCGACCGGACAGCTGCACCACGTGCTGGCTGCGTACAAGCGACAGGATGGCCGGGTCGGGCGGCGGCTGTCGATTCAGCTCGCTGCGGTCTTGTGGCGCTTCTTGTCAGGCCATGAAGGCTGCCTCGCGCACGCGGCGGGCGTTTCGTCATTCGACCT
This sequence comes from Solirubrobacteraceae bacterium, assembly GCA_036000295.1. GTDB lineage: Bacteria > Actinomycetota > Thermoleophilia > Solirubrobacterales > Solirubrobacteraceae > Palsa-465. The sequence continues at coordinate 5,918 of DASYFZ010000242.1, read as the reverse complement.
TGTCGCAACGGTGCCATCCGGCATCGGCGAACGAGACGAAAGCCATCCGCTGCACCACATCGTGAGCGAAATAGTCGCACCCACACGCGACCGCCACCAGCGGCTGCTCGCCAGGTCCACCGCTCCGGTCGCACCGCATGAGTTCGACCGCCGCAGATACGAAACAACCGGCCGCGTAAAAGGGGCCGCTGTGCTGGTGATCGACGACACCTGGACCACCGGGGCCAACGTCCAGAGCGCCGCGGCGGTCCTGAAGGAGGCCGGCGCCCAAACGATCGCGGCAGTCGTGATCGGACGCCATCTGAATCGCGAATGGGGACAGAACGAGCGGCGACTGAGCGCGCTCGAACAGCCTTTTGATTGGACGCGATGCGCATATTGCGCTCCTGCTTCGGGCGATCCGGCGGGATTACCCGGCCGAGATGGCGGGTACCAGCCTCCGTGCAGTTCGTAACCCAGGTTGGAGAGGAGAGGTCATGGCCGAGATTCAGTTCGACGACGTGACCAAGCGTTATGCCGACGGCTTCGAGGCGGTCAAGCATCTGAACCTCGACGTGCCCGACGGCGAGCTGATGATTCTGGTGGGTCCGTCCGGGTGTGGGAAGTCGACGGCGCTGCGGATGGTCGCGGGCCTCGAGGACATCTCCGCCGGAGAGCTCAAGATCGGCGGCGCGGTGGTCAACGATCTCGAGCCCAAGGATCGCGACATCGCGATGGTCTTCCAGAACTATGCGCTGTACCCGCACATGACGGTGCGCGAGAACATGGGCTTCGCGCTCAAGCTGGCCAAGACCCCGCAGGAGCAGATCAACGGCAAGGTTGAGGAAGCGGCGAGGATCCTCGATCTCGAGCAGCACCTGGACCGCAAGCCGGCGAACCTGTCGGGCGGTCAGCGCCAGCGCGTGGCGATGGGCCGCGCGATCGTCCGCAGCCCCAGCGTGTTCCTGATGGACGAGCCGCTGTCAAACCTCGACGCCAAGCTGCGCGTGCAGATGCGCACGGAGATCTCCCGGATCCAGCAGCGCCTGGAGACAACCACGATCTACGTCACGCACGACCAGACCGAGGCGATGACGCTCGGTGACCGGATCGCGGTCATGCGTGCGGGCGTGCTGCAGCAGGTCGGTCCGCCCTCAGATTTGTACGGCTATCCCAAGAACCTCTTCGTCGCCGGGTTCATCGGTTCGCCCTCGATGAACTTCCTGGCGGGGGAGATCGACGGCGACAACGTCAAACTCCCGATCGGCTCGGTTCGGATTCCGGACGAGCTGCGCCGGCGCATGGAATCGGGTTCCGGCGGCGGCCGCAAGGGCGTGATCGCCGGACTGCGTCCCGAGCATTTCGAGGACGCCGGCCTGGTCGCGGACAGCTCTCGCGGGATCACGTTCAAGGCAAAGATCGACGTGCTCGAGTCGATGGGCTCGGAGTTCTATGCGTATTTCGTCGTCGCGTCTGACCGCGTCGCGTCGACCGAACTCGAGGAGCTGGCCCAGGATGCGGGCTCGGTGGATCTGCCGAGCATGGGTGACGGCACCCAGGTCACGGCCCGGCTGGGAGCCGACAGCACGGCGCGCCACGGCGCCGAGGCAGAGCTGTGGTTTGACTCGCACCACCTGCAGTTGTTCGACGCCGAGTCCGGCGAGAGTCTGCTGGGCTCCAACCGCACCGGCAACGGCGCCGCGCAGACGCCACCCGCCTCCAGCGGCGCTTCCACGCCAAGCTAACCTAACCCCACATATGCCGGCGCCGCGCTCCACGGGTTTCTCCGGCATGGACGCGCAGCACGACTTCCTGCGCGCCAGACGACGAGCGACCGTCGCCAAGCTGGTCGCGCGGCTGCGCGGCGAGCCCGACGACGTCGGCGTGGTACTGCCGTACTCAGAGGTGATCGACGCGCTCGGTCTCGTCAGCGAAAGGCCCCTCGGCCTGAAGGTGGTCACGCTCGACGAGATCGTCGGCACGATCGATCGAGGCCGCGACTTCGACCGGCGCTTTCGGCCCACTTCGGCCCGGGTGCGCTCCCGGTGGGAGCAGATCGCGGGCGCGATGCGACGTGGCGAACCGATGCCGCCAGTCGATCTCCTGAAGGTCGGCGAGATCTACTTCGTGCGCGACGGCCACCACCGCGTCTCGGTGGCTCGGGCGCTGGGTCGCGCCGACATCGACGCGTACGTGACCGAGGTGATCACTCGGGTCGACGCGAGCTCGACGATCAACCTCACCGACCTGCCGCTCAAGAGCCACGAACGCGTCTTCTTCGAGCGGGTGCCGCTGCCCGAGGATGCACGCTCCGAGATCGACCTCTCGGATCCATGGGACTACGCGGTGCTCGGCCAGTCCGTCGAGGCGTGGGGATTTCGCGCGATGCGGTCTCGCCACGAGCTGCTTGACCGCAAGACGACCGCGGAACTGTGGCTGGAGACCGAGTACCGCCCCGTGGTCGCGATGCTCCGCGACGCGGACCTGATCGGCGATCGCACCGAGACCGAGGCCTACATGCACATCGCCGCGGAGCGCTACAGATTGCTGCGCACGCACACCTGGAGCGACGAGGTGCTCCAGCAGGTGGTCGAGGGACAGAGGCGCGAACGGCGGTGATACTCCGCGCGCACGATCACCTGCGCTAGCCTGCGGCCGCTATGCCTGCACGTCCGATCCAGCGCGCAGCCGACACGGGAGCCAAGGCGCGGCGGCGGTATGCGCCGCGGATGCCGCCCGAGCAGCGGCGCGAGCAGCTCATCGACGCGGCGCTGAGCGTGATCCTCGAGCAGGGCTATGGCGGCGTCTCGATTGAGGCGATCGCCCGCGCCGCCGGAGTCACCCGGCCGGTGATCTACGACCACTTCCCGAACCTCGGGACGTTGCTTCACACCTTGGTCGAGCGCGAGGAGCGCTTCTCGAGAGAGCAGCTTGAGCGCGTCGTCCCAGACGATCCGGGCGACAGCGACCCGGTTGAGGTGCTGGCGGGCAGCGTGCGTCGCTTTCTCGACGCTGTGACGGCAAGGCCCACCACCTGGCGGATCATCCTGCTGCCGTTGGATGGGACGCCGGCGATCGTGCGCCAGCACGTCGAGACCCACCGGGCGAGGATCCTGGAACGCATCGAGCGACTCGTGCACTGGGCGATCAACCGCAACGAGCTTCCCTCCGACCTGGACGTGGAGCTCACCGCCCGGGCGATTCGCGACCTCGGCGAAGAGGCCGGCCGGATGGTGCTCACCGATCCGCAGCGGTACTCGCCTGACCGTTACGAGCGTTTCGTGCAGTCGGTCATGAGGCTGCTCTCGGCCGCGTGACATGGGCGCCCTGACCGAGAGCTCGGCGTCTGAGCTCGCGGCCGCGATTCGCGACCGGCGCGTGAGTGCGCGCGACGTCGTCGAGGCGCACATCCAGCGCCATCAGCTCCTGGCCCCGCGCATCAACGCGCTGGCGGCCGAGCGCTTCGAGCAGGCCCGCGAGGAAGCCGCGGCGGCCGACAGCCGGATCGCCGCCGCCGGAGCGGAGGAGACCCTCCCGCCGCTGCTCGGCGTGCCGTTCACCGTCAAGGAGTCGATCGCGCTGCGAGGCATGCCGCAGTCAACCGGCTTGGTGATGCGTCGCGAGTTCCGCGCGGCGGAGACCGCGCCGCCGGTGCAGCGGCTGATCGACGCCGGCGCGATCCCGCTGGGCGTGACCAACACGTCGGAGCTGTCATTGTGGATCGAGTCCACCAACCGGGTCTACGGATGCACGAACAATCCGTACGACCCGGGCCGCACGGCCGGAGGGTCCTCCGGAGGCGAGGGGGCGGCGGTCGGGTCGGGCGCCTCGCCGTTCGGCGTCGGCTCGGACATCGGCGGTTCGATCCGCCTCCCGGCCTTCTTCTGCGGCGTGTTCGGCCACAAGCCGTCGCCGGGGCTGGTCCCGAACACCGGTCACTACCCGCCGACCGCCGGTCGGGCAGCGGAAATGCTCGCCACCGGCCCGCTGGTCCGCCGCGCCGAGGACCTGATGCCGCTGCTGTCGATCATGGCGGGCCCGGACGGCATCGACTCGTACGCCATCGCAATGACGATCGGCGACCCCGGAACGGTCTCGCTGGCCGAGCTTCAGGTGGTGACCGTCGAGCACGCGTCGCTGTTGCCGATCTCACGCGCGTTGAGGGATGCCCGTGAGCGCGCGATCGGCGCGCTCGTGTCCGCTGGCGCGACGGTCCGGCGGATCGCGCTTCGGTCGTGGCGCAGCGCAGCCCTGCCGTTTCTGGCGACGCTCCAGGCCAGCGCCGAGCAACAGCTGACGGCGCTGCTGATCGAGGCGGGCGCGGGTGCGCCGACGTGGCGGGGCCTTGCGCGCCGGGGCGGCCCGCACACATTGCCGACCCGGCTCACGCTCGCCACGGAGCTGCTGCCCGGCCCCGGCGGCGGCTCGCGCCGGCGCCTGCTGGCCGCGGCGGAGAGCCTCGCCTCCGAGCTCAAGGATGCGATCGGCGACGGGGTGCTGCTGCACCCGGCCTATCCGCGCACAGCGCCCCGCCACGGCAGGACGGTGGGCCGCCCGTGGTTGCTGACGCCTTCGGCGGTGTTCAACCTGGCCGGCGTCCCCGTCACCGAGGTGCCGCTCGGACTCACGCCCCGCGGCCTGCCGATCGGCGTTCAGGTGGCGGCTTCGCCAGGGCATGACCATCTCTCGATCGCAGTGGCGCTCGAGCTCGAGCGCGTGTTCGGAGGTTGGGTCCCGCCGCCCGAGCCGGTGCGATGACCGAGATGAACCGGACACTCGGCGCGACTGGGATTCCGACGACGGCGATCGCGCTCGGCCTGGCGGCGCTCGGGCGACCCGGGTACCTGAACCTCGGTCACGGCGGCGACTTCAACGAGCGCTCGGTGCACGGAATGGAACGCCGCACGCACGAGGTGCTCGACGCTGCGTACGCCGCCGGCGTTCGCCACTTCGACGCCGCCCGCTCGTACGGCCGGGCCGAGGAGTTCCTCGGGCAGTGGTTGCGGGCCCGAGCGATTGAGCCGGGCGCGGTCACGATCAGCTCGAAGTGGGGCTACACGTACACCGCCGATTGGCAGGTCGATGCCGATCCGCCCGAAGTCAAGGACCTGAGCGCCGACACGCTGCGCCGCCAGCTCGCCGAGACGCGCGAGCAGCTCGGCGAACACCTCACGCTCTACCAGATCCACTCGGCCACGGCTTCGAGCGGCGTGCTCGAGGACCCGGAGGTGCGGGAGCTGCTGGCGGAGCTGCGCTCGCGTGGAGTCGCGGTCGGGTTCAGCGCGACCGGGACCGAACAGGCCGACACGATCCGGCGCGCGATCGAGGTCGGCGGGTTCGACACCGTGCAGGCCACCTACAACCTGCTCGAGCGCTCGGCGGGCGACGCGCTGGAGGCCGCCCACGACGCGGGCATGGGAGTGATCATCAAGGAGGCGCTGGCTAACGGCCGGCTCACCGCTCGCGGCGGCATCGGACCGCTGACAGACGCAGCACGGCGCCTCGGGACGACCGAGGATGCCGTCGCACTAGCCGGCGTACTCGCGCGGCCGTGGGTCGACGCGGCCCTCAGCGGCGCCGCCACCGTCGACCAGCTCCACAGCAACCTCAGAGCAATCGAGATCGAGTGGAGCGATGAACTCGAAGCGCAGCTCTCAGGGTTGGTCGAGCCACCCGACCGCTACTGGGACACCCGCTCGCACCTGACGTGGACCTAGGGGGTGGACGTAAAAGCGATCCATATCTTCGCTTTTACGTCCCGCACTGCCAGGCGCGACCCCTAGGCGCTGAGCAGGCCCTCCGCCCGGGCCCAGTCGACGGTCTTGCGCAGGGTCTCGCGCGGCTCGGTGTAGCGCAGCCCCAACTCGCGCGAAGCCCGCGAGCCGTCGTAGATGTGGCCGTGAAGCAGCGTCCGGACCATCTCGCGGCACACGGGGGGC
>DASYFZ010000230.1:0-16113 GCA_036000295.1 Solirubrobacteraceae bacterium | reverse complement strand
CAAGCGCCTGACGCTCGAGCTCGGCGGATCGGACCCGGTGATCGTGTGCGCCGACGCTGACGTCGACGCTGCGGTCAAGGCCGTGATCATCGGCCGCTATTGGAACGCGGGTCAGGCATGCCTTGGCTGCAAGCGCGTGTTTGTCCACGACTCCGTCTATGACACGTTCGTGTCACAGCTTGTCGACCGCGTCGGCCGTTACGAGCCGGGCGACGGAACCGTGAAGGCCGAGAAGCCGAAGCTCCGAATGGGCCCGATCCATACCCGTGCGGGCCGCGACGAGCTGCTCGAGCAGATCGAGAGCGGCGTCAGCTCCGGTGGAGAGCTGCTGATCGGTGGCGGGACCGGCGCGAGCGACAAGGGCTGGTTCCTGGAGCCCGCCGTCATCGCCGAGCCGGCCGGCGCGTCGAGGCTGGTGACCGAAGAGGTGTTCGGACCGGCCCTGCCGGTGTTCCGCTTCAGCGAATTCGACGACGCGATCGCACGCGCGAACGACACCGCCTACGGGCTGGGATCCTCGATCTGGACCCACGACGCGCGCCTGATCCACCGCGCCGCGCAGGAGATCGAAGCCGGCATGACCTGGGTCAACCAGATCCACTACGGCTACGACGAGCTGCCGTTCGGAGGGGTCAAGGCGTCGGGGTACGGCAAGGAGCACGGCATCGAGGCCCTCGACTCCTACGTTGATGTCAAGTCCGTCGTGGTGGGGGGGCTTTCCTGATGGCTGTCACGCTCTCGGTAGAGGGGCCGCTCGGCTTTATCACGCTCGACCATCCGCCGGCGAACTCGTACGACCTCGCATTCATGACCGAGTTCTCGGACGCCGTCAACGAGGCGCTCGCGGGCGAGGCGCGCGTCGTGATCGTCCAGAGCGCCAACCCGAAGTTCTTCTCGGCCGGTGCCGACATCAAGCGCTTCACCGAGGGCGACGTCGGCGCGAACATGGAGATGATCCGCGTCAGCCAGGCCGCGTTCCGCCGGATGGCGGCCGCCAAGCAGGTGTTCATCGCGCATCTCGCCGGGCACGCGCTCGGCGGTGGGCTCGAGATCGCGCTCGCCTGTGACATCCGCCTCGCCGCCGCCGGCCGCTACAAGCTGGGGACACCCGAGGTGACGCTTGGGCTGCTGCCGGGCAACGGCGGCACCCAGCGGCTGACACGGCTCGTCGGCCCGTCCCGCGCGCTCGAGCTGCTGGTGACGGGGCGCACGTTCGGCGTCGACGAGGGGCGAGAGATGGGGCTGATCGCCGGCGTTTACGACGCCGAGGAGGCGCAGGACAAGGTGAACGCGTACGCCACTCGGCTGGCGGAGCTGCCGGCGCTGGCGGTCGCCGCGATCAAGCGCTGCGTGCACGAGGGCAGCCAGAAGACGCTCGACGACGGTCTCGCGCTCGAGGCCGAGCTGATGGAGCAGCTGTTCCGCTCCGAGGACGCTGCCGAGGGGCTCAAGGCGTTCGTCGAGAAGCGCACGCCCGAGTTCGTGGGCCGATGAGCACCGAGACGATCGTCACCCACCCCGGCGGCTTCGTCGCCGGTCGCGAGTACTCCAACAACGGCCCCGCCCTCCCGATCACCAATCCCGGCACCGGGCATGTGTTCGCCGAGGTGCCGGGCGGCACCGAGGCCGATGTCGACGTCGCGGTTAGGGCAGCCCGCGAGGCGCTGGACGACTGGTCCGCGATGGCTGTCAGCAAGCGCGGCGAGATCCTCGCGGCGGCGGCCCATCACGTCGAGGAGCACATCGACGAGCTCGTCCCGCTGCTGACGCGGGAGCAGGGCAAGACGCTTCGCGACTCGCGGATCGAGATCACCAAGGCGATCGACACGCTCATGCACTACGCCGGCCTGTCCAAGGCCCTGCGCGGTGCGCACGCACCGAACCTGGACCCCGGCGTTGACGGCACGGTGTTGCGCCGGCCGCTGGGCGTCGTCGGCGCGATCGTCCCGTGGAACTTCCCGACGACCCTGTTGTCCAACAAGCTCGCGCCGGCCGTCGTGGCCGGCAACACAGTGGTCGCCAAGCCGGCGGGCACAACGCCGCTGACGACGCTGCGCTACGCCGAGCTGCTGGCCGAGGGCGGACTGCCGGCCGGCGTGTTCAACGTCGTCACCGGCAGCGGCTCGGTCACCGGCACAGCGCTGGTCGGGCACTCGCTGATCCGGAAGATCGCGTTCACCGGCTCGACGCCGGTGGGCGAGCAGATCATGGCGCTGGCCGCGCGCGGCACCAAGCGCGTCACGCTGGAGCTCGGTGGGTCTGACCCGATGATCATCTGCGACGACGCCGACATCGGAGCGGCGGCCAGCGCAGCATCGATGGGCCGCTTCTACAACTGCGGCCAGGCGTGCCTGGCGATCAAGCGCGTGTATGTGTTCGACGCTGTCGCTGACGAGGTGATTGAGCAGATCACGGCCAAGGCCAAGCGCCTGAAGGTCGGGCGCGGCGACGTCGAGGGGTCGCAGATGGGTCCGCTGCACACCGCTGTCCAGCGAGACGAGGTGGCCGGTCAGGTTCAGCGGACTTTGGACGTCGGCGGGACTCTGACCGCGGGTGGCGGGCCGCCCGACGACCCGGATCTGGGCGGCGGCTTCTTCTACATGCCGACCGTGGTCGTCGACCCTCCCCACGACGCGCCGATGGCGACCGAGGAGGTGTTCGGCCCGGCGCTGCCGATCTGGCGGGTCAGCGGGTTGGACGAGGCGATCGAGCGCGCCAACGCCTCGCAGTTCGGTCTCGGCTCCTCGGTCTGGACCCGCGATCTGCATCGCGCCCGGCAGGCGGCCGAGCGCATCGAGGCCGGCTACACCTGGATCAACTCCCGCACCAAGGTCTACGACGAGCTGCCGTTCGGTGGCTGGAAGTCGAGCGGCTACGGCAAGGAGCACGGTGAGGAGGCGTTCGACTTCTACACCGAGACGAAGTCGGTAGTGATCCGCAGCGGCCCGTAGCGCCGCGAACCGTCGCGTTCTGACACCGCATATCGACCTCAAGACGCAACGCTTCCGGACTGGGGCCGCTAATAGCCGCAGTTCCTAGCTTTCTCTTCTGACGCTCTCAACGGTTTCTTACTGACCGTACTTAGCGTCGTGATCCGCATGTCAACCAGCGACTCGCATCGAGCGGGACGCACGTCAACGGATCACGAATTTGAAGAAATCACACATCATTTCGTCGCTCGCGGTCGTTGGCTCGATCGCGTGCGCCGCGGTGCCGTCCGCATCAGCCGCAACGATCAGGAACGACACCGCAAGCAGCGCCAACTGGTCGGGCTACGTCGCCGGCGGAACCACTTTCTCGAGCGTTTCGGGAAGCTGGGTCGAGCCTGCGACGAACTGCAGCTCCGGCCAGGGATACTCGTCCTATTGGGTCGGCCTCGGCGGCGCCAGCGGTCAGTCGCAGGCGCTCGAGCAGACCGGCACTGAGATGGACTGCAGCGGCGCCGGCTCGGGCAGCCACCACGCGTGGTACGAGCTCGTGCCGTCCGCCCCCGTAGACCTCGACCTGACCATCTCGGCCGGTGACCAGATGACCGGCAAGGTGACAGTGGACGGCTCGAACGTGACGATCTCACTGTCAGACGAGACCACCGGTAAGTCGGTGACCAAGGACCTCCAGATGGACAACCCCGACGCCTCGAGCGCCGAGTGGATCGCGGAGGCTCCGTCTCAGTGCGACGGCTCCGGTTGTACGCCACTTCCGCTTGCGGACTTCGGCAAGGTCAGCTTCAGCAACTCGACGGCCACGGCAAACGGCCACACCGGCACCATCTCTGACTCCAACTGGAGCTCGCAGGCGGTGCAGCTCGACGGCGGCTCCAGTGGCGGCTTCGTCAGCGACACTTCATCGGGCACCGCCGTGCCCTCGAGCCTGTCGTCGGACGGCTCCTCGTTCTCGGTGAGCTACGGCTCGAGCGGCGGCCAGACCTCGACCGCCGGTGACCCCGGCACCACGGGCTCCGGTGACCCCGGCACCGCAGGCTCCGGTTACCCCGGCACCGCAGGCTCCGGTTACCCCGGCAGCGGCAGCGGCTACGGCTACGGCGGTGGCAGCGGCTACGGCTACGGCGATGGCAGCGGCTACGGGGACGGCAGCGGCTACGGCTACGGCGCTGGCGGCGCCACGATCGTCGTGCCCTACGGCTACGGCGACGGAGGCTTCATCGGCTAAGCGGCTTCTCACCAAGCCCACAGGCGGTACGTGGCACGATGTCCCCCGTGCCACGGACCTCCGCCCAGACGTATGCCCGGCGACGGCTCACGGCACTGATGTCCGTGATCCTGCTGCTGGCGCTGGGCGGACTTGCGGCTGTTCTTCTGAGCGGTAGCAACGATCACGGCAGGCAAGCGGCCGTAGGTCAGTCTCAGAAGACGTCGGGCTCGCGTGCAAGGAAGAACGCGAGCCCGAAGCCGCACACTCACCCGGCGTCACCCGCGCTCTCGCTGGCCGGCATTCCCGTTGGCCGCTGGACGGCGCTGCCATCGGCGCCACACTCGCGAGGCGAGGTCTCGGCCGCGCTGGTCGGCGACTCGATCTACGTCGTCGGCGGTTTTGACACGGCCGGCCACACGACGGGGCTCGTCGAGCGACTGAACCTTCGCACCGGGCGCTGGACCACCAGCCGCCCCCTCCCCCAGCCGCTTAACCACATGAACGCCGTCGGTTACGGCGACAGCCTGTACGTGGTCGGCGGTTACTCACAGCCCGGCGACACAAGCGCCGGCGCGACCCGCAGCTTCTGGCGTTATGACCCGGCGAGCGGCCGCTGGACCGCGATGCCGCCGGCCCCGTTGGCCCGCGCCGCCGCCGGCGCAGCAGTGCTCGGCCATCGCCTTTACGTGGCGGGCGGCCGCAGCGACACGCTGACGACGATCTCGACGTTGGCGATCTTCGACTTCGACACGGGCAAATGGTCGGTAGGCCCACCGCTTCACCACGCCCGGGAACACGTTGCGGGCGTCGCTGCCGGCGGTGCGATCTGGATCCTGGGCGGCCGGGCGGTCGGACTCGGGAACTTCGCCGACGTCGAGCGATACACGCCCGGGGCCGCCAGTTGGCAGCGCCTGCCGGCGATGCCGGTCGCCCGCAGCGGTTTTCAGGCAGTCGATGTCGCGGGCAAGATCGTCGTCGTCGGCGGCGAAGGCCCTGCAGGGACGATTGCGGAGGTCGACGAGCTGGATCCGGCGACGGGCCGCTGGACCAGGCTCCCCGACCTTCCGACTGCGCGGCATGGGCTCGGATTGATCGCCGACGGGCCGCTCGTGTACGCGATCGAGGGAGGCCCCCAGCCGGGCCTGACCACCTCGACGATCGTCGAGAGGTTGCGCGTGGGTTAAGCGCGATCCGCGCGATTGCAGTGCGTTCCGCTCCAGCGGCCCGATGTGAGACTTCTCAGAAGGAGAGCCGGCGCGGAGTGGGTATCTTGAGGGGCCATGCGCCGATCCGATCGGGCCTCCCGCACGCGCAGACGTGTGCGCCGGGCCCCGGGCATAAGGGTTGCCTTCGTCGCCGCACTGGTCCTGGCGATCGGTGGCGCCGCGATCGCCCTGGCCAACACCGACGACCCCCACGCCCGCACCAGCGCCCAACGGGCACAGGCCAGCTCCGCGTCCACTTCGGCGGCGGGCCGCCAATCGCGGTCAACGCCCCGCCAAGCCTGGACTACGACCAACGTCTACGCCCACACCAAGGCGGGGATGTTCACCTCGGTTACCCGCCGGGCGCGCTACCTGATCTACGTGCCCGACTCCCGCGGGAGCGGCGTGTACGTGATCAACCCGAACACCTACAAGGTGATCCGCTACATCCAGACCGGGACGATGGTGCAGCACGTGGTGCCGGCCTGGGACCTGCGCACGCTGTATGCCACCAACGACACTGGCAACAGCCTGACGCCGATCAATCCGGACACCGGCAAACGCGCCGGTCCGAACATCCCGGTCGCGGATCCATACAACATGTACTTCACCCCCGACGGCCGCCACGCGATCGTCGTCGAGGAGGCGGCGCAAACGCTCGCGTTCCGCGACCCGCACACGTTCGCGCTCCAGAAGGCACTCGACGTGCACTGCCCCGGCGTCGACCACATGGACTTCTCGGCCGACGGCCGCTTTGCGCTGGCCAGCTGCGAGTTCTCCAGCCAGCTGGTGCAGATCAACCTGAGGACCGAGACGGTTGCAGGCTACGTGCACGTCGGCGGAAGCCCGCAGGACGTGAAGCTGTCCCCCGACGGACGGACCTTCTACGTCGCCAACCGCTACCTGCCGAACCTCGCGGCCAGCGGCATACAGCTGATCAACGCGCGCACGATGCGCCTGGTCAAGTTCATGCGCACCCCGCTGGACGCGCACGGGCTGTACGTGTCGCGAAACACCCAGGAGCTGTACGTCACCAGCCGAGCGGGCGGTGCGATCTCGGTGATCGACTTCGCGACTCGGCGGATCGTCGCGACATGGAAGGTGCCGGGGACGCCCGACATGGGCGGCGTCAGCCCGAACGGCAAGGTTCTGTGGCTCGCGGGCCGGTACACGGGCTCGGTTTATGCGATCTCCACCACGAACGGTCAGGTGCTCGCAACGATCCCCGCAGGGATCTCACCCCACGGTCTGTGCGTATGGCCCCAGCCGGGTCGCTACTCGACCGGGCATACCGGCGTGATGCGCTGAGTCACCCGGAGCGCCACGACGCTTTCATGCGCTGCTCATCTTGATCGGCCACCCTTCGCAGCATGCGCGTACTTGTCGTCGAGGACGACCCGAAGCTGGGCCCGGTCCTGGTCCGGGGTCTGGCGACCGACGCGATCGCCGCTGATCTCGTCACCACCGGCCGTGAGGCGATCATCCGCGCCGGCGCAACGGATTACACCGTGATCGTGCTCGACGTCATGCTGCCTGACCTGGACGGCTTTCAGGTCTGTCGTGCGCTGCGCCAGGACAACACGTTCGCGCCGGTGCTGATGCTCACCGCTCGAGACGCCATCGACGACCGCGTGCAGGGGCTAGACAGCGGCGCCGACGACTACCTCGTCAAGCCGTTCTCGTTCGTCGAGCTGTTGGCCCGGGTCCGGGCGATGAGCCGCCGTGGGCCGATTCAGCGCGCGGTGATGCTCGAGGTCGGCGACCTGCGGCTGGACTCGGCGCGCCATCAGGTGTGGCGCGGAGACACGCCGGTCGATCTCTCGCGCAAGGAATACGCGATCCTCGAGGCGCTGATGCGCCATGCTGGTGATGTGCTCTCGCGCTTCGACCTTCTGGAACAGGTGTGGGGCTACGACTACGAGAACCGCTCGAACATCGTCGAGGTCTACATCCGCTACCTGCGAGAGAAGATCGACCGGCCGTTCGGCCGCAACACCCTGCAGACCGTCAGAGGAGTCGGATACCGCGTTTGCGCGGACTAGCGTCCACCATCGCCGCACCCAAGCGGTGGCTGCGCCGGATGCCGATCCGCTGGCGCCTGACGCTGATGTTCGCCGCGGTGATGGCGGTGCTGCTGGCCGCACTGATCGTGTTCCTGTACCACCACTTCCGCTCCGACCTGGACTACAACATCAACCAGAGTCTGAGCGCGCGGGCGCAGGACATCGCGGGGCTTGTGCGACAGGAGGACGCAGCCGACACCAGCGGCGCCCTTCGCCAACTTCCAGCCAGCCCCGACAACGTCGTGCAGGTGCTGGACGAGTCGGGCCGCGTCCTCGGTTCCGCCGGCGTTGCACAGCCCGCGCTCTTGAGTCCCGGCGAGCTGCCTACAGCACAGCAGGGCCCGAGGCTGCTCCAGCGCGGGAGCTCACTTCGGCTGTACGCGCTGCCGCTGGGCAATGACCACAAGATCGTGGTCGCGGGCGTGTCACTGGCCGAACGTGATGCGGCCCTCGACAAGCTCGACAACGCGCTCCTGATCGGTGTCCCGCCGGCGCTGCTGCTCGCGACCCTCGCCGCATACGCCCTGGCGGCCGCTGCGCTGCGGCCGGTGGAGCGGATGCGCCAGCGCGCCGCCACGATCTCGACCGACGAGATCAGCACGCGCCTGCCGCTTCCCGAGAGCCGCGACGAGATCCGCCGCTTGGGCGACACGCTCAACGAGATGCTCGACCGGCTCGAGGACGGCCTCAACCATGAGCGCATGTTCATCGCCAACGCCAGCCACGAGCTGCGGATGCCGCTCGCGGTGCTCAAGGCGGAGCTCGAGGTGTCGCTGCGCGAACGTGGCGGCGAAGCCGCGCTACGCGAAGCGATGGGATCGGCCGTCGAGGAGACCGACCGGATCATCAAGCTCGCAGAGGACCTCCTGCTGCTGGCGCGGGCCGAGGACGGGACGCTGCCGATCGATCCGCTCGTCCTCACCGTGGAGGAGCTGCTGGTCGAGCTCGGAGCGCGGTTCTCCCCCGTGTTCGATCGCGCCGGGCGCCCGTTGGAGGTGGACGTGGACTCCGTGCCGGCCGGGACCGCCGTCCGTGCCGACCCCGACCGCATCGAGCAGGCGGTCGCCAACCTGATCGACAACACGCTTCGCTACGGCGCCGGACCGACGACGCTTGGCGCGCGCGCGGACGGAGGCACCGTAGAGATCCACGTGACCGACGGCGGCCCCGGCTTCGGCGAGCAGTTTCTCCCGCACGCGTTTGATCGCTTCAGCCGCGGGGACCCGGCTCGCCGCCGAGGTGGCGTGGGGCTCGGCCTGGCGATCGTCAGGACGATCGCGCAGGCCCATGGCGGCGACGCCGGCGCCGGAGATCTCCCCGGCGGCGGCGCCGACGCCTGGATTTCTCTACCGGCGGCCGCCCAGCTCGCTGTGTGGCGCGAGCGCAACCCCGCGTAGGACCCGCGCGTAGCGCGGCGCGATCACCTGACGGAAGCTCTCGCTGCCCGGGCTGGTGGCAGCCGGGTCATCGGTGATCGAGACCAGCTGGTTGGGGTCCGCACCCTGATCGCCGCTGCCGCTGACGGTCGAGGTGACGGCCCAGATCGTGACGGTGCCGTCGCGGTTGACGCGGCCCGTGATGTTGCGCAGCCCGCCGGTGGCGGGCGCCCAGGGTAGACCCGTTGCCGCGTTGTCGCCGACCGGGTAGCCCGGCACGGAGTACGGCTGGCCGAGGTTGAGCCCAGCCTGCAGCGTGTCGACGTGCTGCCAGCTCTGGGACGCGGGATCGAACACCCACTTCTGCAGTCCGGCCGTCGTCTGTGCCGCGGCATCGGTGTACTGGCCCGAGGCCGTCGAGAAGGCGTTGCTTCCGTTGCCCTCGTCGGCGACATACATCGTGTGGGTGTTCGCGAACCAGATTCCGAACGGGAACGAAGTGTTGCTCTTGGACTTTGCGAGCGTCGTCGGGAAGCCCTTGAGGATGCACACGTTGCTCGGCAGCCCGTTGCTCTGCAGCTGTGACGGGTCAAATGCCAGCGGCGAGGTTGGCAGCTGCGCCCCGGGCTGCGGGACGCCGACGCCGTTCGGGCATGCCTTGCCGGTCGTGTCGACGAAATACACCGTGTCGACGCCGTTGGACCCGCTGCCCTTCGTGTAGTACAGAACGTTGTCGAAGATCGTCAGGCCGCGGAAGTTGTCGTCCTTGCCGATCTTGTCCGCCGGAAGGCCCAGCTGCGTGATGTTGAAGCTGCCCACAGGGGTTGGCGACCCCGGCGACTGCAGCGTTTCGGGCAGGAAGCTCTCACTCATGATCTGTGCCCCAGCCCCGAGGATCACGCCGTCGGGCTGCGGGTTGCTGCCGTTGCCGGCATTGCCGGCCGTGTAGATCAGGTGATGGCCGCGTTCGTCGTTGAGGATCGCGGCGCGTCCGTTGTTTCCGCTGTAGGCGTTGGTCTCGGTGAACGACAGCCGGCCCGAGGGGTCCAGCGCTGCTACGGCGCGGAAGAACGAGCTCGTGACCGGATTGGTCGAGTCGACCGCCGCGGGGGTGTTGGAGTTGGAGATGTCGATGCCGTCGATCGGCGCGGCGTAGCCCATGAACGTGACGTCGCGACCGCTTGTCGACAGGTTCAGGGCCAGCTCGGATTTCGATGAGAAGCTCGTCACGAGGTCGCGAGTCGGGACCTTGAACCTGTCCAGCATCGCGCCGCTCGGCGTGATTCGCTCGAGGAAGATCGGTGCCGCGACCCCGAAGCTCGAATCGACGATGTCGTTGTTGAAGACATACGGGTAGGCGCCGTCGGCCGTGGCGGTCGCGCACGCACTGGTGCAGCCGGGCGGCAGCACAGTCACGCCCGGCTGGATGTCGGCCTCGCGATAGCGGCTGCCGCTGACCAGAAGCTGCGTCCCAGCCGAGCCGTCGTCACGCCCGCGCGATCGCGCCTGAGCGCCCGTCGCCGTGACGAGCGAAGCGACGACGAGAATCACGGGCAGCACAAACTGTCGGGCGCGTGCCCGATCGAACTGCTTCATCGATCTCTCCCAGAGTCGGGTGTAAGTCCGTCGAGCCTATGGCCGAGCGGGCGACCTCTGAGTGATGATCAGGTGACCGCACTCTCATGTTGCTCTCATCTCGTTTTCATGTTCATTTCATCTTGTCTGAGTTGACCGTTACCGGTTACACGGCGGCAACATCGGCGACCGTTGGCCCACGTACAAATGACGCCTTCCCGCGACCAGGAGAAGGTTCAACATGCACAAAGGCCTCAAGTTCGCCGCCGGCGCGACGCTGTCGGCCGCCGTGGCTGCCATAGCTGTGCTGCCGACGGCCAGCTCCGCCCATCGCCCAGGGGACGGCCACGGCGACCGCGATCGCCACGGCGCGATCCGTCACGTGCTGCTGATCTCCGTCGACGGGCTCCACCAGTCAGATCTCGATTGGTACGTCGCGCACCACCCGGGCTCCGAGCTCGCGAAGCTGGCCAACGGCGGCGCCGAGTACTCCAACGCGCACACGTCCGATCCGTCGGACTCAGACCCGGGCGGTACGGCGCTGATGACCGGCGCCGACCCGCGCGCGACCGGCGTCTACTACGACGTCGAGTACAACCACAACCTCTACGAGGCGGGCACGACGTCGTGCACCGGCCCGACAGGAGCCGATGTCATCTACGACTCGCCCGACGACATCGACGCGACGAGGCTCGACGCCGGCCAGGGCATCCCCGGTTTACAGAGCGACCCGAGCAAGATCATGCAGATGACCGGCAACCCGCAGACGGTGCTGAACCCGGCGACGTTCCCCGTCGACCCGAAGTCCTGCAAGCCGATCTGGCCCCACTCGTACCTGAAGGTCAACACGATGTTCGAGGTCGCCAAGCGCGCGGGCCTGCGGACCGCGTGGTCGGACAAGCACCCCGTCTACGAGTCCTTCAACGGACCGTCGGGAAGCGGAATCGACGACCTTTTCACGCCGGAGATCGACAGCACCGCGATCGAGCCCGATGGGACACCGTACCCCGGTGACATCAGCTGGACCGGCGACAACGCAGCCACGCGGCAGTACGACTCCTACAAGGTGCAGGCGATCCTGAACGAGATCGACGGCCACGACCACACCGGCACGGGGCCGCGCGTCGGCGTGCCCGCGATCTTCGGGATGAACTTCCAGACCGTCTCGACGGCCGAGAAGCTGCTCAGCTCCGAGGCCGTGATCGGCGGACCGGTTCTGCCCGGCGGTTATCTGCCCGGCACCACCACCCCCGGCCCGCTGCTGAGCAGCGCACTCGATTACGTCAACGCCCAGCTGCAGAGCCTGGACCAGGAAATCCAGAACCAAGGCATCGCCGGCGATACCGCGATCATCATCACCGCCAAGCACGGCCAATCGCCGCTTGATCCCAACCAGCTGACGCGGATCAAGGACGGCCCGATCATCGATGCGATCAACGCGGCGTGGACGGCGGCGCACCCCGGCGCCGGCAACCTGATCGTCGCCGGCACCGACGACGATCTGTGGCAGAGCTACCTGTCCGACCGCTCCCAGCGGGCCGCCGACTTCGTCGCGGACTACCTGTGGACCCACCCGGCGACCGGCGTCACCTACGGCGGCGGCACGCGAACGCTCGCCCACTCCGGCCTGGCGAAGATCTACGCCGGGAAGGCGGCAGCCCGGTTCTTCGGCGTGCCGACCGGTGACCCGCGTCATCCCGACGTGTTCGGACGTGTGCAGGTCGGGGTCGTATACACCGGTGGCACCAAGATCGCCGAGCACGGCGGCGACAACCCCGGCGATCGTGACGTGCCGATCGTCGTCTACGCGCCCGGCGTGAGGTCCGGAGTGTCGCACCGCTGGGTGGAGACGACGTCCGTGGCGCCCACGATCCTGAAGCTCCTGGGGCTTGACCCGCGCGACCTGCAGGCGGTGCGCGAGGAAGGCACCCCTGTGCTGCCCGGGATCCGTTAGAGATGCGGCGGCCGGTCTGCCGCTACCAGCGGTGGACCGGCCGCGACTCCAGCTTCTCGACCTCGTCCTTGGTCATGCTGAGCGTCACACCGTCGCTCTCGATCCGCTCGGCGGCGCCGATCGGGATCACGATCTCGCGCTTGCCCCACAGATGGCCGTGCTCGAGCACGAAGTGGGAGATGTGCTGATCGTCGTCGACGAGGAATCCCTCGATGTGGCCGAGGTGGCGACCCTCGGACGAGCTCACGGCGCTTCCCCTGCGGATCTCGACCTCTCCCTTGGGGATCCGGTCCCAGACCACCGGCGCATTCTCGTTGTACGCGACGGGTCCTAGTCCCGCGTCGATCCCGCCGGGTGCGAACGTCCCGTAATACGGCAGAGCGTAGGTCTCCTCGACGCCCACGTCGTAGTCCGGATCTTCGACCGGAAACTCGCCGAGGCGCAGATACGCGGCGCGTTGCACGCGCTCGAGCTGCTCGATCTCCTCGCTGCTGCAGGCAAGGTCCAGGGCGGCGTCGGACTGCGCGTGAGCGGGCGCCGCGAGCGAGATCGGGACAATCCTCGCGAGATCGTGGCGATCATGCGGCTGTATGACCAGATGCGTGACCCGCCGCGTCGTGGGATCGATCACGACGTCGGACAGCTCGTACTCGACGCCATCGGTGCAGCGGACAGGCTTACCGAGCTGTAGTTGGATCGGGCTCACCGGCCCCAAGTTCATCATCCGCGGCGGGCGTCGCATCATCCGATCGGGATGAGCCGGTCGCCGCTGCCCCTGGAATCAGGATCGCCGCGGCGATCAGAAAGCAGACGCCGCCGAGCGAGGTGCCGGAGTTTGCGATGTGTGCGCTCACGGGTTCCCCCGTGGAAGGCTCGACCAGCGAGGCGATCGCGGAAAGGCCGAACGCGATCGAACCCAGGAGATTGAGCGCCGCGACTTTCCAGTCACGCGAACGCCACTCAAACGACCACCACCGATTTCGCACGCCGTAGAACGCCATCGCGCTCGACACGAGGAAAGCGATCGAGCCGAAGGCGTCTGGCGCCCACACGCGCGCGTTCTGCTGGTGAGTCGTGAGGTTGTGCCGCAGCGCCGCGAACGTGCTGACGTTGAAGAGAATCGTCCCGCCCAGCTGAATGAGCGAAGCCATCCAGTCGATCCGGCGCTGGCGCAGCGACTCGGCGTATTGGAGGGCAGCCGCTGTCGTGAAGAAGATCGAGCCGACGAAGAACACATAGCCGATCGCCGGTCTTGAGACTGCGCTCCACTGCGTGACGATCCCGCCGAGCGTGAAGCACGCCGCGCCGATGACGAACAGGACTGCCATCCACCAGTCCCGCCGGCGCGGTCGCCACCAGGTCTTGTCGGCCCCGCTCACCGCGCAAGGCTAAGTGCTCGGGAGCGGCCGGGCAATCACCCCGATCGGATGATTCTTGATTGGACCGTTCCCGTCCCCACGCGGAAACGGTCGCCAAGCTACGCCCGGCGCAGGCGGGATTTGTGGCGCGGAGGTGTACTTCCTGTGTCCAGCTTGTAAGGACCCAGCGGCTTCTCGAACCAGTGGTCGGCGAAGGGCTCGTCGTTGAACGCCGGAACCTCAACATAGCCCGCCGACAGGTACAACGAGATCGCCTCGACCAGCGTGCCGTTGGTCTCGATATGAGCCGTCACGGCGCCATTGTCGCGGGCGCATGTTTCCAGGCAGGCGAGCATGCGGCGGCCCACGCCGAGTCCGCGAGCTGACTCCGCCACCCACATGCGCTTGATCTCGGCCGGCGCGCCGCCGTGGTGCTTGACGCCGCCGCAGCCGATCGCTTCGCCACGCAGGTACGCCACGAAGAACGCCCCCGCAGGCGGACGGAGCTCGTGCGGCTCGGCCGAGATCCCGGCGTTGGGGTCGTATCCCTTTTCGGACCGCCGGTTGAGCTCGGCGTAGTACGCGCTCAGGCAGCGCACTGCGTCACGGCTTGCGGGGTCAACCAGGCGGATCTCGACCGCGGCTGCGGTCAGCAGTCGCTCGACGGTGCGCATCGCTCCCACCAACTGCTCGCGCCGTGGTGGGTCCAATCCCGCCAGGATCGACGCGGCGTGTTCGTCGCTGCGCTCGTCAAGCAACGTCCGCTCGTGAAGTCCCGCCACTGTGAGCCGCGCCATGCGCACACGCCGGTCGGCCATGGACGGCTCCACGACGATCAGGCCTTCCCCCTCCAGGGCACGCAGCAGGCGGCTGGCGTGTCCTGAATCGAGGCCGAGCCGCGAGCGCAACAGGCGAATCTCGCAACCTTCGAGCCCGATCTCCCACAGCATCCGGGACTGAGCCAGCGGGCGGTCGCGCTCCATGAACCGGTCGTTGAGGGCCCCGACACGCTGGGTGACGACGCGACTGAAGCTGCGGACCTGATCGACCATCGCAGCGTCGGATGGCATTCTCTGATTTTAGTCAGAGAACATCGCATTGGGAAGATTCTCTCGCGAGCGGCGACCGGATTCGACCTCTGCCCCACCTTCACTTCGCGTACTCGTAGAACCCACGCCCGGTCTTGCGGCCGTGATGACCCGACACGACCATTCGCTTGAGCAGCGGCGGCGGCGCGTACTCGTCTCGCTTGAACTCTTCGTAGAGCGAGACGCACACCGCGTAGAGCACGTCGAGCCCGATGAAATCGCACAGCGTGAGCGGGCCCATCGGGTGACCGCACCCGAGCTTCATGCCCTCGTCGATGTCCTCGCGGCTGGCGAAGCCCTCCTCGTACATCCGCACGCCTGCCATCAGGTACGGGACCAGCAGCATGTTGACGATGAAACCCGAGCGATCCTTGGTGCGAATCGCCCGCTTGCCGATCGCCCGCGCGAACTCCTCGGCGACGCTCACCGTGTTGTCGGAGGTCTCGAGCGCGACGACGACCTCGACCAGCTTCATCACCGGAACGGGTGAGAAGAAATGCAGCCCCAGCACGCGGTCGGGGCGCTCGGTCCAGGCTGCCAGCTCGGCGATCGGGATCGACGACGTATTGGAGGCCAGGAAGCGCGCGTCCGGGAGCTCGGCGTCGAGCCGTTTGAACAGCTCGCCCTTCACCCTCGCGTCCTCGGTGATCGCCTCGATTACGGCCTCGGCCTCGGCCAGATCCTCGAACCGCGTGGTGTAGGCGACGCGAGCGACCTGGGCATCGGCGTCCTCGCGAGTGATCCGTTCCCTCCCCACCGCTCGCTCCAGCGACGCCGCGAGCATCTGGCGCGAGTGCTCGAGCGGAGCCTCAGCGGGCTCGAACAGGAGGACGCGCTTGCCCGCCGCCGACGCGGACTCAACGATCCCAGAGCCCATGAACCCGGCGCCGACGACGCCAACCACGGACACATCCATCGAACCCTCCTTCGCTCGGTTTGAGCATCAATTGTGATCGCAGCGTCACCCTAGACGGGTGATGCGGCGTCAGCCCCTTGCGAGCAGAATTGACGGTGCGGTCCAGATCGGAGGAGGAAGCGATGAGAATCGCGTGGAATTCGATCGGCAAGACGCTCGCCTCCAGGCGGGCGCGCGCGGCGGTCCTCGCGATCATCGCATTCGGCCTTGTGTGCGCCGGCGCCGCGGCGGCGCTCAAGCCCAAGGCGCACAACTGGCCCAACACGCCGGTGCGCCACACGCTCAAGCAGCGCGTAGCGCCAACGGTCCCGAGCTTTGCCGCCAACCTCCGAGGGGGCGTCGCGGTCGCCGGCAACACACTCGAGACCTGCCCGCAGAATCGGCCGGGCAACGAGGTGTGCGCAGGCAACAGCTACAACAACAATG
>DASYFZ010000200.1:0-10337 GCA_036000295.1 Solirubrobacteraceae bacterium | reverse complement strand
ACCGACGGGTGGATGCCGCTGTTCGTGGTGCTGCGCGAGGGGGAGACCCTCTCGGATCCGCTGATCCAGACGATCCGGCGCCGCGTGCGCGAGTACTGCTCCCCGCGGCACGTGCCCGACGAAATCCGCCAGATCGCCGAGGTGCCGCGGACGCTGTCCGGCAAGGTCCTCGAAGTCCCCGTGAAGCGCATCCTCATGGGCACGCCGGTCGAGCAAGCCGCCAGTCGCGAGTCCCTAGCGAACCCAGGCTCGCTGGATTACTTCGTCCGCCTAGCTGCGAATTAACTGCGCAAAACCGGGACGGCAGCTCTCGGAGATCCGAGACTGATGAGCATGTGGGCATATTGCCCAGATACTCATCAAACCGCGGTTGGCGGGGCCGTCTCAGTCCCCCATGTCACGCCCGATTGACCAGTCAATCGGGCGCTTGGCGGGGCGGCAGAGGGGCTATGTGACGCGCGTGCAGCTGCTGGAATTGGGACTCGGCGCCGAGGCGATTGTGTACCGGGTCAGGGCCGGCGAGCTGATCCGAGTGCACAACGGCGTCTACGCACTGGGTCACGCCCCCCGGGCGTTTGTCGACCGCGCGTATGCGGCGGTCCTCGCGTGTGGTCGGAGCGCCTTACTCAGCCACGGCAGCGCCGCGTCCCTTTGGGGCATCTACGACCGCTGGTGGACGCCCTTCGAAGTGATCGTCGAGACGGCGCGCCGGCGGCCTGGGATCCGCGTCCATCGCGTCGCGCTCGACCGCAAAGACGTCCGGCGGCATCTGGGGATTCGGGTGACCAGCCCGGCGCGCACGGTCTTTGACATCGCGCCGCGGCTCACCGACAAGGCCCTGACCCGGGCGGTCAACGAGCTGCGAATCGAGCGCCTGCTGAAGCTCGAGCAACTGGCCGAGCTCACGAGCCGGCTCCCGCGCCACCGCGGCGCATCGCGCGTCAAGCCGCTCATCGAGACCTCGACAGGCCCCACGCGCTCGGAGCTCGAGGATGCCTTCGTCGCGTTCACCGAACGGTTCGGGCTGCCACGACCGGAGATGAACGCCCGGATAGCGGGCTATGAGGTCGACGCCCTGTTCCGCGAGCAACGCGTGATCGTGGAGCTCGACGGGTATCAGTTCCACGGGACGAGGCAGGCGTTCGAGAAGGACCGCGAACGCGACGCTGCGACGCTCGCCGCGGGGCTGGTGACGGTCCGAATCACCTGGGAGCGCCTGACCGAAACCCCCGAGACGGAGGCCGACCGCCTGAACGCGATCATCGCCGGCCGTTCGTGACTTACGAACTTCTTACGACACTCTCAAACTCTCTTGCCAGATTCCCCACTACGGGCGCCCTTTGCATCCAAGGCGCCCGGCCAACTTAAGGAGTGGGAGCTTTGCAGGCATTTCCCAAGCGCAAGCTTGTCATCGGCAGCACAATCCTGGCCGTCGCGGCATGTGCCGGCGGCGCGGTAGCCGCGACCCAGGGGTCGAGCAACCCGCGTCAGCAGTACCTCGACGACGTCGCCAAGCGTCTGAACGTGACGCCTGCACAGCTCAACGCCGCGCTCAGCGGAGCGGCCCTCGATCAGCTCAACGCTGCCGTGAAGGCCGGGAAGCTCACGCAGGCTCAGGCCAACGAGCTGAAGCAGCGCATCCAGCAGGGTGGCGGGGCTCCGTTCTTCGAACCGCCCGGTCCAGGAGGTCCAGGAGGTCCAGGAGGACCGGGAGGCCCCTTCGGCCCGCGCGCGTTCGGCCTGGGGCGCGCCGTGTTCTTCGGCCCCGACGCCCCCGCTGCCGCCGTCGCGAAGTACCTCGGCCTGACCGAGGGGCAGCTGCTCAAGCAGCTGCAGAGCGGCAAGTCGCTGGCCGACATAGCCAAGGCCCAGGGCAAGACGACCGCCGGGCTCGAGCAGGCGATCACCGCCGCTGCCAAGACGCGCCTGGACAAGGCGGTCGCCAATAAGCGCCTCACCGCGGCTCAGGAGCAGAAGATCCTCAGCGCGCTGTCGGCCAGGATGAACGACCTGGTCAACAACACCCCCGCCAAGGGCGCGCCCGGCCTGCTCGGCTTTGGCTTCGGCTTCGCTGGCCCGCCCAAGCTGGGCCTGCACCGCGCGCTCTTCTTCGGCCCGGACGCGCCGGCCACCGCCGCCGCGAAGTACCTCGGACTGACCAAGGCCCAGCTGCGCCAACAGCTACGCAGCGGCAAGACGCTCGCGCAGATCGCCAAGGCCCAGGGCAAGACGACCGCCGGCCTCGAGCAGGCGATCAGCGCTTCGATCAAGGCGCGCCTGGACAAGGCGGTTGCCAACAAGAAGCTCACCTCGGCTCAGGAGCAGAAGCTGCTCAAGGCCCTGTCGGCCGGCATCGACGCCATGGTCACCGGCACCCCGCCGATCGGTCCGCGGTTCGCGCGGCCCGGACTCGGGTATCAGAAGGCTTTCAGGGGCCGCTTTGCGCGGCCCGGGAGCTTCACCCCAGCAGCGCCTGCGCCCGGAGCGCCCGCGCTGGGAGCGCCTGCGCCCGCAGGCCCGTTCGCCTGAGCAGCCGCCCGCTTACAAACTTACGCGGCTCTCATCGAGCTCTCACGGGTTTCTGATCGACGGCTGCTGTACTGGGGAAGCATCGATATGAGACACGAGTCCTTTAGGAGCAACTTCTGATGAGTCGTCTGAGCCGTGTGATTCCGATCGTTGGAGGCGCCGTAGCCGGCGGGGCGATTGCCCTTGCCGTCGCGAGTGGCGGCGGCGGCAGCTCCAAGGTCACCGTCCAGACCGTGACACAGCCCGCGAGCTCGGCCGCCGTGCCGACCGCGCTGAGCACGTCGCACGGTCTGACCATCAACCAGATCTACCGCGCGGCCAGCCCGGGCGTTGTCGACATCACGGTGTCGACCAACCAAACGTCGGGCGGGTTCTTCGGCGGCGGCGGTGGCCAGCAGCAACAGCAGGCGACCGGCGAAGGCGCCGGCGTCGTCTACGACACCAAGGGCAACATCCTCACCGATCAGCACGTGGTCGCCAACGCGACCTCTGTGAGGGTCCACTTCCAGAACGGTCGCACCGCGGACGCCAAGGTGCTCGGCACCGACCCGTCGACCGACGTCGCCGT
Organism: Solirubrobacteraceae bacterium; assembly: GCA_036000295.1. Lineage (GTDB taxonomy): Bacteria > Actinomycetota > Thermoleophilia > Solirubrobacterales > Solirubrobacteraceae > Palsa-465. Next base: position 7,240 of record DASYFZ010000200.1, on the reverse strand, counting down.
GATCCACGTCGACGTGCCCGCCTCCGAGCTTCACCCGATTCCGTTCGCGGACTCCTCGACCGCTCAGGTCGGCGACCCGGTGGTCGCAATCGGCAGCCCGTTCAGCCTGCCCGAGACGACGACTGCCGGAATCGTCAGCGCGGTCGGCCGCAGCATCACCGCGCCGAACAACTTCACAATCACCGGCGCGATCCAGACTGACGCGGCGATCAACCCGGGTAACTCCGGTGGCCCCCTGCTCGACGGCAACGGTCACGTGCTGGGCCTCAACGACCAGATCCAGACCAACTCGGGTTCGAACGCGGGCGTTGGGTTCGCGACCCCGGCCAACACCGACGCGCGGATCGCCAACGCGATCATCGCCGGCAACCCGGTCAAGCACGCATATGTCGGCGTCGAGCTGAACTCGGCCTCGACCAACGGCGCGCAGGTCACCCAGGTGCAGCCGTCCTCGCCCGGCGCGTCGGCCGGCCTGCAGACCAACGACGTGATCACCGCCGTCAACGGCAAGTCGGTCAGCTCCACGCAGGGCTTCATCGAGACCGTCGACAACTACGCGCCCGGGCAGACGATCACGCTGACGGTCAAGCGTGGCGGGCAGCAGCAGAGCATCCAGCTCAAGCTTGGGACCAGGCCGCAGTCAGCGTCCCAGTCCCAGAACGGCGGCTGATAGCGACACGCCGCCGTACCCTCCGGTAGGACTCGGACTGCCAGGGCCTCGCGCCCTGGCAGTCTGCGTTAAGGCAAGGAAGCTAAGCCGGCAGCGTCGCGATCTGCCCGATCGCCCAGTCCATGAGCTCCCGGTGCACCGAGCGGGTTCTGCCCTCGCGCCGGCTCCAGGTCCCGTCGGGGCCCAGCGTCCAGGCGAACGTGTCGTCGGCAAAACAGCGCTCGAACGTATCGGCGAGCTGGGCGCGGAGCTCCTCGTTCTCGACCGGTGCAAGGAGCTCAACGCGGGTATCGAGGTTGCGCGGCATCAGGTCGGCGGAGCCGATGTAGTAGCTGTGCTCGTCGCCGCGGTGAAACGCGTAGATCCGCGAGTGCTCGAGGAACCGCCCGACGACAGACACGACCCGGATCGTCTCGCTGACGCCCTCGATTCCCGGCATCAGGCAGCAGATGCCGCGGATGTTCAGGTCGATCGGGACCCCGGCCTGGGACGCGCGGTACAGGGCCTGGATGCAGCGACGGTCGACCAGCGAGTTCATCTTCATCTGGATGCTCGACGGCTCGCCGGCCTCGTGCGCGGCCGCGGTGCGCTCGATCTCCTCGATCAACGGGCCGCGCATCGACGAAGGCGCGACGAGCACCTTGCGCTGGCGCTTGGGGTGGCCGTAGCCGGTCAGCGTGTTGAACAGGTTGGCGACTTCCTCGCCGAGCTCGCGATCGGTCGTGAACAGGCCGAAGTCCTCGTAGAGCCTGGCGTTCTTGGCGTGGAAGTTGCCGGTCCCGATCATCACGTAGTGGCGCACGCCGCCGCGTTCGCGGCGCACGACGAGGATCGCCTTGGCGTGCGTCTTCAGTCCGGGGATCCCGTGCACGACGTGGGCGCCGACCTCTTCCAGGGCTCTGGACCAGCGGATGTTCTGGCGCTCGTCGAAGCGGGCCTTGAGCTCCACCAAACAGACGGCCTGCTTGCCCTTTTCTGCTGCCTCGATCAGCGACGGCACGAGCGCTGAGTCGTCCGAGGTCCGGTACACGGTCATCTTGATCGCGAGCACATCGGGGTCCTCGACCGCCTGCTGCACGAACCGCTCGACGCTCGTGGAGAACGACTGGTACGGGTAGTGCACGAGCACATCGCTGGCGCGCATCGCGGCGAGTACGTCGGGATGCGCGTCGTCGTCTCCGGGCCCCGCGGAGAAGGCAGGGTGCGTGAGCGGCGTCCACGCCGGCTGCTGCAGGTCGGGATGGCCGTCCACGGCGGCGATCTCCCAGAGGTCACCTAGGTCGAGCATTCCCTCGACGTCGTAGACCTGAGTCTCGGTGACCCCGAGCCAGTCGATCAGGTGCGATCGGAGCACCGGGTCCATCCTGGCGCCCACCTCAAGGCGCACGACCTCGCCGAAGCGCCGGCGCCGCAGCTCCGCCTCTACCGCCTGAAGCAGGTCGTCGGCCTCGTCGGAGATCTCGAAGTCCGCGTCGCGCGTGACCCGGAACAGGTCGTAGCTGATGATCTCGATGCCCGGGAAGAGCGCGTCGAGGTGCCTGGCGATCACGTCCTCGAGCGGAACGAACACGTCCTTGGAGATCTCGATGAACCTCGGCAGGACCTCCTTTGGAACCTTGACGCGCGCGAACACCTCATGGTCGAGATCGGGGTCGCGCATGCGCACGATCAGGCTCAGTGACAGGTTCGAGATGTATGGGAACGGGCGCCCCGGGCCGATCGCGAGTGGCGTCAGGACCGGGAAGATCTCCTCGCGAAAGCGGTGCTCGATCGTGCTCGCGGGGGCGCCGCACTCGTCGCAACCGACGATCCGGATGCCGTGCTCCGCCAGCGCCGGCATGACCTTGTCGGAGAACTCCCGGGCCTGCCGGCGATCCTGCGAGCGGACGGTTTGGGAGATCTTCCGCAGCACCTCGCTGGGCGACAGGTCGTCGGGCCCCCGCGCGTCGATCCGCGCGTCGACCTGGTCGTGCACTCCGGCCACGCGGACCATGAAGAACTCGTCGAGGTTGGTCGTGAAGATCGCCAGGAACTTGCAGCGCTCGATCAACGGCAGCGTCTCGTCCTGGGCGAGTTGCAGGACGCGGTCGTTGAAGTCCAGCCAGGACAGCTCTCGGTTGAGGTAGAGCTCGGGGTCGGCCAGCCGGTCGAGCTCTTCGGTTACGCGTACGTCGGTCATCGACACCCCTTGTGCGGCAGCCGTCTCGACTGGTTGATCCATCATCCCACCGCCGCGACGTCGAGGCGAGCGATCCCGGCCAGCTCGACCGGTCGCAGCAGCGAGATCAGCTCGCCCTTGTTCACGGCGGCGAGTCCTCCCTTACGCATCCGCGCCTGCGCCCCCGTCAGGTCGTGCAGGAGCATCGAGAAGCTGGGGTCGTGGCCCACCAGAAGCACGTCGCCCAGGCCGGCGATGAGCTCGTGAACGTCGAACGGCTCCCCGGCCAGGATCCGTTCGACTTTGATCTCGACACCGAGCGGCTCGCACGCGCGTTGCGCGGTCTGCAGCGCGCGCACCTTCGGGCTGGACAGACACACGTCGATGTGCACACCGAGCCGTGCAAGTGCAATCCCGGCGGCGTCGGCCTGTCGCATGCCCTTCTCGGTCAGCGGGCGCTCGTCGTCGGGAGCGCCTTCGGCTGCTTCGGCGTGTCGGAGCAACCAGAGCATGAGCAAACTGTACGCGGCACAACCAAATCGAGTTTTGCGGGCGTCACTAAAGGACGGCGGCTCGGTCCGGAAGCCGGCGGCACCGGGCGCGCATCTGCTCGAACGCGTGTGGCAGGGCCCCGATGATCTGCTCGACGCTGTCGAGAAGATCGGCGGCGCGCGCACGCTCGCCCCAGCGATCCTCCGCCTCGGCCATCACCAGCAGCGTGTCGATGGCTTCGCAGTGATCGGGGTCGGCAGGCCAGGCAGGCGGCTCGGCGATCAACGTCACGCCAGTGAACTTAAGACCAACCCCGCAGGTCGCGTGTGACGTTTCGGTTAAGGAGGCAACCCGCCCCTTGCCAAATCGGCAGCTACGGGTGGGGGAGCGGCTGCCCGACCGCCGGCGAGCTGCCTGGCGCATCGTGCACGGGCAGTCGCAGCTGCAGGTCGCTGACCGCGATCGAGAACTGACCGTTGGACGCGCGGGCGTAGGGCGCATCCTGGCCAAGCAGCTCCAGCTTGGGGATGTGACCGGCGGCGAAGTGCCACGCGCCCGGATGCAGCTGGAAGACCTGGCGACCGCCGGATTGCACTCGGTACACCCCGCGCGCGACGAGCGTCTCGGTGTTCGTCGAGGGGTTGACGTCCCACAGGCGAGCGGCGATCTCCGGGAACTCGCCGGTGACTCCCAGTGTTGCGACGACTGTCGGAGATCCCAGCAGCGTGTAGCCGTGGCCGGTCGCTGCGGGCAGGCGGTACGTGGCGACGCCGGGGCCCTGATCGGTCGCCGACGCGGTCGCGCAGGCGCCGTCGCCCGCGATCGGGTCGATGGCGCGGGAGATCGCAGGGTTACCGGCCGCCGACAGGATCGTCTGACTCGCCGGCGAGCTGAAGTCCACCTCGCCGGGATGCAGCCCGGCCCACGTCGACGCGCTGAACGGACCGCCCGAGCGGGCCGTTGACGGGCACGTCTCGATCGTCGCCGTCGCTCCGAGCTGCGGTTGCGCACCGGCGCCCTTGACGTAGTAGTCGAACATCTGCTGGATCCGGTTCGAGAGCAGCGCCTTGTCGTCGGGCTTGTTCTGCGCGCGCTGATGCCCGAAGTCGCCGTCGACCAGCGCGATCGGGTCCGAGGGATACAGGGCGCGCTCGAGGTTGTAGTAACGGATGGCCTCGTCGACCGGGAACAGGTCGTCGGTGAAGCCGTTGGCGATCAGCAGTGGCGCGGGGGATGCCTTCGCGGTTCCGTAGGCGCCGTCGAGCAGGTAGTAGGCCGAGTGGAAGCGCGCGATCTGCGTGATGATCGCCTGCGCCTCGGGATTGCTGTCATACGGCTCGCCCGCGTTGAGCAGCGCATACCAGGCCGGTAGGTCGGCCTGCTGGTCGGTGGCGCTGTAGTAGCCCCCGGTCGCGCCGAGCGCGAACAGGCCCGAGACGAACGACTGCTTCTCGACGCCGATCGGGCTCAGGTCGGCCGTAGGCGCGGTGACCTGGTAATCGAGCGTGCGGCCGTTGGGCATCAGCGAGTAGGCGAGGTCACTCCACGGAATCACGGGCGCCGCCGCGGCGAGGTGCAGGGCCCGGCCCTTCGGGGTTCGCCACGGGCTCAGCGTGCCGTCCGCGTTCATGATCCGGGTCTTCAGCGTCGCCAGCTCGAGCGAGACACCGCCACCGTAGGACTCGCCGGTCGCGCCGATGCGGTTGGGGTCGACGACGCCGTCGTCGACGAGCAGGCCCGTCTCGTACTGGATGTCGCGGACCTCGTAGCGCTCGTCGTCGAGGCGGATGTAGCCGTTCAGACATGCGGCGGGGGCGGCCGCCCGTGAAGCGGGCGTGCCACATGAGTCGCCCCAGCCGCGAGCTGCAAGCTGCATGACCGCATACCCACGCTTGGCCCACGCGTCGGCGGTCGGTCCATAGAACTGCGTGTCGTTGCGCCCAGTCGGCGGAACGCCCCAGCCGTGGCTCTGCACGACGAACGGGTAGTGGCCGTCGCTGCCCGACCGCGGGGCCGGCGGGAGGATCACCCACACCTCGAGCGGCGATCCGTCGAAAGCCTTCAGGCGCAGATCGGCCGAGCCGCCGCCGTTGTCGGTGCCGTGGCACACGCTCACGCCGTCGGACTGCGTCGTGCACGGGATCGGGTTGCCGCTCATCGTCTGGCCGGCAAACACGCTCGTGACCGGCGCCGCTTGGGCCGGAGCCGCGACAACCGCGGCGACGAACGCCGCAACCAGTACAAGTAGGCACCTCCTCATCCGCGGCGCCCACGTTAGACAGAGTTCGAGAGGGATGCGCCGGTTCGGCTCAGCCGATCAGCAGACGGCGCCCGAACACGCGCTCGAAGATCTCGCCGTCGCCGTACCGCTCGACGCTCCAGCGCGGCAGCGTGAGGTCGCCGGCCGCCTTGAGGTGGAGGTCGACGCCGTCGCCGTTGCCGCGCAGCTCGGCGGCGCTGACCGACTGGTCGCGACCGCGCTCGAGGTGCTCGGCAAGCCTCAGAATCACCGCGCAGCGCTCGAGCAGCTCCTCGTCGCCGGCGTCGGCCAGCGAGGCGATCTCGCCGAGCTTCGGCGTGCCCTTGCGGTGATAGCGGCACATCTGGGCGATCAGAGCGCGCTCGCGCGGATCGAAGCCGGGCAGCTCGGCGCTGATGATCAGGTAGTACGAGTGCTTGTGGTGGTCGTCGTAGGAGATCGTCATGCCGACGTCGTGCAGCATCCCCGCGGCCCAGAGCAGCTCGCGCTCGCCGTCCTTGGGCTTGAACTGGCCGCCGTCGACGAGCGAGTCGAACATCTCGAGCGCGAGCTCGGCGACATGCGCGACGTGGGCGAGGTCCGACTCGTACTGGATCGCGAGGTTTCGCACCGCCGCCGCGCGGACGTCGTCGAACAGCGGCTCTTCTCCTGCCAGCAGCTCGCGCGCGAGGAACACGCCGTCGCGAAGGCTCGCCTCCGTGACCTCGATGCCCGCGAAGTCGCCGATCTCCAGCACGGTCTCAATCGTCAACGCCGAGGCGAGGATGATGTCGCCGCGGCCGGGCTTGATGCCGGGGACGTCTCCTCGCTCGGACGGCGGCAACGACGCGAGCGTGGAGACCAGGTCGGCGAGCCCCTTGCGCGTGATCACGAATCCCTGGACGCCGATGTCGATCTCATCGTGCTCGTGCAGGGCGGCCGAGGCGAGGTTGCGGACCGCGCCGCCGATCCCCACCAGGCAACCGCCGCTGTCGGCCAGCCAGGGCAGTTCGGCGAGCGTCTCGCGGACGTGGTCGCGGACGCGGTTCAGATCCTTCTTCTTCGCCGGGGCGCCCCCGGGAAGGAACTCCTCGGTGATGCGCACGGCACCCAGCTGGAACGACGTCAGCGCCTTCGCGCGCCGGTCGGCGACTTCGATGAGCTGCATGCTGCCGCCGCCGATCTCGAGCACCGCCCCATCGGTGATCGTCGACGTGTTGACGGCGGCGATGTAGCCGAAGCGGGCCTCCTCCTCGGACGGCAGCACTTCGATCTTCAGACCGGTGGCCCGCTCGGCGGCGCGCACGAACTCGCGGCCGTTGTCGGCATCGCGGATCGCGCTGGTCGCGACTGCGTGCACCTCGCCGGTGTCGATTTCGTTGGCGGCGCAGAAGCGCGCGAACACGCCGAGCGTCTCGAGGCCCCGCTGGATCGCATCATCCGCGAGCCGGCCGGTGGCGCCGAGCCCGGCGCCGATTCGCACCGTCTCGTAGAGCTCGTCGGTGCGCTTCCACCAAGAGTGCGGCGCGTAGGTGAAGACGACAAGGCGCCACGAGTTCGATCCGAGATCGATGACTGCGACCTGTCGATTCGGCTGCTCGGCGTCCCAGGCGGCGCGGGTCGATCGCCAGCTCACGCCTGAATCATGCGCGTTGTGCCGGACGCTTTGCGCCAGGCGTCC
>DASYFZ010000194.1:0-2000 GCA_036000295.1 Solirubrobacteraceae bacterium | reverse complement strand
CCAGCCGATGCGCGCGCCCATGCAATAGCCCGTGATCCCCACCGGTCCTGTCGCCGTGGTCGACAGAAAGTCCAGGTAGGCCTCGCCGTCCCCTGCGATGGCGTCGGGCGTGAGCTGTTCGATGATGGGCCGCAGCGATTGCATGAACCCGGCGCGGTTCTCGGGGTCGGTGAAGTCCGGCATCGGCAGCACGGGGGCGCGACCGGCGCGGTAGAGCGCGTTGGGCGCCAGCACAACGTACCCCTGACCGGCGATGCGGTCGGCCATCTCCTCAATCCGCGGGCGCAGACCGAACGCGTCGATCACAAACAGCACGCCCGGGTGTTCGCCGTCTCCATCGGGACGCGTCAGATACGCGTCCGCGACCCCGTCGGCGGTTTTGACGTCAACCTTGGTTCCTTGCATGCCAGTCAGGATCGCAGGTGGCGCGATCCACGGAGCCATGGCGCGTCTAGAAGATGCTGCTGACCCCGTGCACGACGGCGCTGCCGACGATGATCTCGAGCAGCACACCCGCGACGCCGACGACCAGCCCGATCGCGACGACAATCACGTCCTCGAGCAGGACTCCCAGCGACAGCAGCACGACGCCCAGCGCCGGGAGCGTGTCGAGCCCCGTGAACGGAGGAGCGAAGAACGCCCCGGCGGTCCCGCCGAGTGCAAGCAACCCGAATACGGAGTTGCTGACGCGGGTCTCGAACAGGAACCGCAGGCGCGGGCGCGAGAATCGCTCGAGCCTGCGGATCAGCTTCATCAGGCCGGCGATGAAGCGCTGCTGCTTGGGTCCGGCGAGCTGGAGCTTGCACCATTTCTGCGGCAGCCAGATCTGGTCGCGCCCGACGATCAGCTGGAGGGCGAGCAGCGCGGCGATGATCTCGAAGACGTGGGTCGCGCCGCCGGTCGGCAGCGGCAGCGCGGGCACGCCGAGCAGGAACACAAACAGGATCGCGAAGCTCTTTTCCCCGAACAACTCGACCAGGCTGCCGAGCGTCTTGTCGCTCTCGCCCTCGAGCCACCCCTGGAGCGCGTCGCTGACCTTCTGCTGAGTCTCGGGGCTGCCTTGCTGCGTCGCCATGGCTTCCACCATAGTCCGTGGGCCGACGGGCTTTATCGTTTTCTTCAGATCCGACAAGGAGGCGTTAGATGTCGCGCGCAGTGAGATTCGACCGCTATGGCGGGATCGACGTGCTCGACGTGGTCGACGTCCCGGCACCGGTTCCCGGGCCCGGTCAGCTGCTCATCCGGGTCAAGGACGCCGGCATCAACCCGGGCGAGGCCAAGATCCGCGAGGGCCTCCTGCACGAACGCTGGCCGGCGACGTTTCCGTCGGGCCAGGGCAGCGACCTCGCTGGGACCGTCGAGCAGGTGGGCGACGGCGTCGAGGAGTCGGCGGTCGGAGATCAGGTGATCGGGTTCACCGACAATCGCGCCAGTCAGGCCGAGCTCGTCGTCGTTGATGCCGAGAACGTCACGGCGAAGCCGGCGGGCGTGCCGTGGCCGGTGGCGGGCGCGTTGTTCGTGGCCGGCACGACCGCATACGCCGCGGTTCGCGCCGTGTCGGCGGGCTCGGGCGACACCGTGGTCGTGGCGGGGGCGGCCGGTGGAGTCGGCTCGATAACCGTGCAGCTGGCGATCCTTGCGGGTGCGACCGTGATCGGCCTGGCAAGCGAGGGCAATCACGCCTGGCTGAAAGGCTTAGGGGTGATTCCGGTGACCTACGGCGACGGCGTCGGGGAGCGGATCGCGGCGGCCGCGAGCGGCGGGGTCGACGCGTTCATCGATCTCGCCGGCGGCTACGTCCAGCTCGCGCTCGACCTCGGCGTGGAGCCCGATCGGATCGACACGATCGTCGACTTCGGGGCGGGCCAGAAATACGGCGTCAAGACAGAGGGCACGGCCGCAGCCGCCAACGCGGGCGTGCTGGCCGAGCTTGCGCAGCTGATCGACGACCGCCGGCTCGACGTGCCGATCGCCCGCGTGTACCCACTCGACCAGGTGCG
>DASYFZ010000182.1:0-5179 GCA_036000295.1 Solirubrobacteraceae bacterium | reverse complement strand
CGCAGGTAGGTCCACGCGAGCTCGAGGTGCTCCCGATGCCCAAAGCCGTCGCGGGTTCGAACGATCTCCTTCAGGATCTCGACGTCGGATCTGCGCATGCGCGGACGGTAGCTGCGGCGACCGTACGGCGCAAGCTCGGCGCGGCGCGTGGGCGGACGGAGGTCCCCCGCCTCTGGTCTGTGCTGAAACATCGGGCGATCGCCCGATGCCCGCGGTGCCCGGCCGCTGTACGGTCGGCGCGTGCAGTCCGACTCGGCCATCGCCCGACACGAGATGTGGGAGCTGGGTGAGCGGATCGTCGAGCGCGCGGGCGTGCTGACTGGCGAGGACGTACTCGACGTCGCCTGTGGCACGGGCAGCGCGGCGATCCGGGCGGCGCAGTTCGGTGCGCGGGTGGTCGGGCTGGATTTGACGCCGCCGCTGTTTGACGCCCGGCGCCGTGAGGCCGCGCAGGCCGGCACCGACGTGCGGTGGGTCAGCGGTGATGCCGCGGCGCTGCCCTTCTCTGACGGCAGCTTTGATGTCGTGCTCTCGGCATTCGGCGCGGCGTTTGCTCCGCGCCAGCGCGCCACTGCACGCGAGCTGGCGCGGGTGCTCCGCTGCGGCGGCCGGTTCGCGATGTTCAACTGGACCGCTCACGGCGGCCCGGGCGAGCTGCTCTCACTGCTGGCGGCCCAGGCGCCCGATCAAGCAGAGCCTCCGCTGAGGTGGGGCAACGAGGCGCATGTGCGCCTGCTGTTCGCCGGCAGCGGGTTGCGCCTGTGTTTCAGCCACGAGATCGTCCGTCACCCGCTGCGCGGGGTCGGCGCTCTCGCCGAACCCCTCGAGCATCACGCTGGGGTCGTCGGCCCGCTGATCGCGTTGCGGCGCGCGGCCGAACGACGCGGCAGCTGGCGTGCGGTCCAGGCGGACGTGGTCGCGCTCTGCGCCGCGGACGGCATGTGCGCGGACGGCCAGTACCTCGTCGTGCTTGGTCGCAAGACGGTTGACGTGCGTACTCGCTCGCGCTACAGGTAGCGCATGGACCCGCGAACTGATCGCTCACAAGTTCGCCTCGCGGAGCTCGTTGCGGCGCTGTCGCTGGGCATCGACCTGGGCTTCGGGCAGCCCATGGAACACGTCTTGCGGCAGTGCTTGATCGCGCTGAGGATCGCTGAGCGCATGGACATACCCGAGGAAGAGCGGGCTGCGATCTACTACTCCGCGTTGTTGGTCAACGTGGGCTGCCACGCGGACGCGCACGAGCAGGCGAAGTGGTTCGGGGATGACATAGCGCTGAAAGCCAACAAGTTCGCGTCGTACGACATGCGTAGCCTGCGGTCTTCGCTGGCCACGATGCGCCGGATCGGCGCCGGCAACCAGCCGCTGCATCGCCTGCGTGTCGCGCTCGACTTCATCGTGTCCGGACACCACGAACTCGATGGCATGATCGAGACGCATAACACTTTTGCGCGCACGTTCGCGCTCGAGCTGGGCCTGCCGGAGGCTGTGGGCGACGCCGTTGCCACCGCCTATGAGCGATGGGACGGGCGCGGCTGGCCGGGCGAGCTGAGCGGAGAGGAGATACCGCTCGCCTCGCGCATCGTGCAGCTGGCCGAGCATGTCGAGGTCGTACACCGCGTGGCCGGGACCGCCGCCGCGTGCGCGCTCGCACGCGAGCGGGCCGGAAAGCAATTTGATCCCGCGCTCGCCGAGCTGCTGGTCCGCGATGCTGACGCGATCTTCGAAGGCCTCGACGCGGTGGGGCAGTGGCAGTCCGTCATCGCCGAAGAGCCGTCACTTGCCCTGCTCCTGTCGGGCGAGGACTTCGATGCCGCGCTGGCCGCCGTCGCCACGACGATCGACATCAAGTCGCCTTACTGGCTGGGGCACGCCCAGGCGGTGGCCGATCTCGCAGGACGCGCGGGCGAGCACCTCGGCCTGCCCGAGGCCGAGGTGCGAACGCTGCATCGGGCGGGTCTCGTCCACGGCTTCGGCCGCCTGGGGGTGTCGAACTCGATTTGGGACCGTTCCGGCCCATTGGGCGCTGGAGAGTGGGAGCGCGTCCGCATGCACCCGTATCTGACCGAGCGGATGCTCCACCAGTCGGAGGCGCTCGCCCCGCTCGGGGCGATCGCCGTTCAGCTGCGCGAGCGGCTCGACGGCTCCGGCTACCCTCGCGCGTTGTCCGGCGCCGCCATCAGCCGCCCCGCAAGGGTGCTCGGGGCCGCCGACGCATACCAGGCAATGCGCGAGCCGCGGGCTCACCGGCCGGAGCTCTCGGGCGACGGGGCGGCGACGCAGCTGCGCGCCGACGTCACCGCCGGGATCCGTGACGCGGACGCGGTCGACGCTGTGCTGGCCGCCGCGGGCCACCGCGTTTGGCGCCGGCGCGAGGGGCCGTCCGGGCTCACGCCGCGGGAGGTCGAGGTGCTCAAGCTGTTGGCCCTGGGCCTGTCGAATAAGGAAATCGCGCAGCGCCTGACGATCTCGCCAAAGACCGCGGGCAGCCACGTCGAGCACATCTACTCCAAGATCGACGCGTCCAGCAGGGCGGCCGCCGGGCTGTTTGCGGTGCAGCACGGGCTGCTGCCGGCCGAAGAGAACGCCAGCGCTGCCTGAGCACGAAGATCGGGCGAATGCCCGATGTTTCGAGACGCCGGCGCGCATAGCCTGGGACGCACCCAACCGGAGGAGACGACGCAGATGCCGAAGGTATCGAAGGACAGCGCCGCGAACGTCGAGCGCCACGGTCCGGTCGAGGACCGCAACGAGGACATCGATGGCTACACCGTCAACTTCGTCAGGTTCGATGCGGATATCGACGCCACCCCGCTGCTCGAGGGATTGCCCAACGACAACTGCCCATGCCCGCACTGGGGATACGTGCTCAAGGGTCGCGTCACCTACCGCTTCCCCAACCACGACGAGGTCTTCGAGGCCGGCGACGCGTTCTACCTGCCGCCCGGCCACATCCCGATCGTCGACGCCGGCTGCGAGCTTGTGCAGTTCAGCCCCGCCGACCAACTGCGGCAGGTCACCGAACAGATGACGGCCAACATGCAGGCCGCCGCTCAGGGCGCCCAGGCTTAGGGAGGTGTCACGGGCCCAAGCCCTGGACTCTGTGCGCGATAGGGAGCGGTGACCGCGTCGCCGTGCTCCTGCTCGGGGGCCTGGCGCATCGCGAGGTCGGGATAGGGCTCGACCTCGGCGTGGCCGACCCCAGGTCAGTAGACGATCGAGGGCAGCCAGGCCCCCTGCGCCTCGTTGTAGAGACCCATGGTCATCAGCGTCGACTGTTGCACGAGCCTGAGGCCGTTCTCCAGGCACCAGCCCAGTAGCGGCGTGTTGCGCGAGGGGACGAGGATTCCCAGGCTGACGAACGCCTCGGCCGAGGCGATCAGCGCTTGAAGATCGTCGTTGGTCTCGGCGACCGCGTGCCATCCGTAGCCGAAGCCGGTCGCGTACCCAGAGATCCGATCCGGCCGCTCGACGACGCGCGCCGTGCCGGTGGCGATCGCGCCCTGCAGCTCGCCGCTGCGATCGTGGCCGTGGACGCGACGGCAGAGAGCGTCGCAGGCGGGGACGTCGTCCGGGTGCGCCGGGCGCACTCCGAGTCCGGGCACGCTGCGCTGCAGCGGCGCACCCTGCAGCACTGAGAGCGGTTCACGAACCGCGAAGCCGAGCTTGGCGTAGAGAGCGAGCGAGCGGGCGTGGTAGGCGGTCTGGACCAAGCGGACGCCGGCCGCGCCTCGGGTTCGGTCCAGCAGCGCTTCCATGAGACGGCGTCCGGTGCCGGCGTCCTGGCTGCCGGGGTCGACGCTCACCGGCCCGATGCCGGCGATGGGGCCCCGCGTGTCGGCGAAAGCGGTGCCGATGACTGTGGCGTCGCGCTCGGCGACGACGCAGATGATGCCGTCCAGCGACAGCATCATGCCGGCGTGGAACGCGGTGAACTCCGGCGAATCCGGCTCGACCGCGAAGGCGTGGCGATCGGCGATGGCCGCGAACGCGTCATAGAAGATGCGCCCGCAGGCCTCAGCGTCGCTCGGCTCGGCGTCGCGTATGTATAGGTCGGTGGCAGTTAGCATGCTCGCATCGTTGCGAGGATGCGCCGCGGTGGGAATACCGAGTTTTAGGGGGTATGCTCCTCGCGGCTCATGGACCGGACGCACGAGGCCGTGCTGGCGGACCTCGCGCGGCTCGCACTGCGCGCGCCTTCGCGCGCGGAGTTCTTCGACGAGGCTGCGCGACGGCTCCAGCGCGTGGTGCCGCACGACGGAGCGTGCTGGCATACGCTCGATCCGGGGTCAGACCTGGTCACCGAGCACCGCCTGCAGAACATTCCCGACCGGTTCCCGGTGCTCGCCCACAACGAGTACCAGGTCGACGATTTCAACAAGTTCGCCGACCTGGCGCGGGCGCCGCATAAGGCGGCGTCGTTGCACGAGGCGACGGGCGGGCGGCTTGAGCGCAGCCCGCGGTACCGCGATCTGCTCACGGCGGGAGGCATCGGTCCCGAGTTGCGGGGCGCCTTCGTCGCCGACGGTACGACGTGGGGTGCCGTGATCATGATCCGGATGGCGGGCGGGCGCGAGTTCTCGCGCGACGAGATCGACCTGCTGGACAGCGCGTCGGCGCTGTTCGCCCGCGCCGTACGGCACGGCCTGGTGGCGGAGGCGAGCCTGGCCGCCGCGCCGCCCTCCTACGCTCCCGGCGTGCTCGAGTTCGACGCGGACGGGCGGCTAGAGCGCGCGTCCTCGACCGCCGAGCCACTGCTCGAGGAGCTGTCGGGCACGACCTCCGAGGACGGCTGGCGGTCTCCAGCGGTCCAGGCCGTGGCGAGCGCCACTCGCCACGCGATCGCGGCACGGGCCTCGCACCTGCCGACCTCCGCCGTAAAGACGCCGGCAGGAACCTGGCTCGTGCTGCACGGCGCCCTGCTCGGCGAGCGGGGCGTCGCGGTATTCGTCCAGCGGGCTCATCCGACGCTCGTGGCGCCGCTGATGCTGAAGGCCTACGGTCTCACGGCGCGAGAGCAGGAGCTGACCCAGTGGCTGCTGCGTGGCGCGACGACCGCGCAGGCTGCCCAACGCCTTGCAATCTCACCCCACACCGTCAACGAACACGTCAAGTCGATCTACGACAAGACGGGCGCACGGACCCGCGGCGAGCTGCTGGCAACCGTGTTCTTCGGCGA
>DASYFZ010000147.1:0-3213 GCA_036000295.1 Solirubrobacteraceae bacterium | reverse complement strand
CGTCGGGTCGGCGCTAAGCGAGACGGATCAGGTTGACGCCGGCCAGCGGCCCGCCGAACTGCTGCATCCGGCCGCCTTCGCGCAGCCCGCCGAGATCGACCACGAAGAAACCGGCATCCACGAACAGCCCGGTGACAGCGGACTTGGCGTCGGAGTCGTCCCCGGACACGAACAACACGCGTTGGCCGTCCCCCTCGCTCGGGTCGGCGGCGAGCACTCCGGCCCCGAGGGTGTTGGCGATCTTGACTACACGCGAAGGGGCGACGAGATCGGCGACGACCTCGCTTGACGTGCGCCCGTCCAGGTCGCTGGGGTCAAAATCGTTGGTCGGGTCGATCACGATCTGACCCGCCCACTCGAGTCCGTCGACGGCACGCGGGACATCCGGCCACATCACCGCGACGACAACGATGTCCGCGGCGGCTGCATCCTTGACGGTTCCGGCCGTCACACCGTCCCCAAGCTCCTCCACCACCGTGGCAAGCGATGCGGGCCCGCGACTGTTTGAGATAACGACCGGCCGGCCCGCACGGATCGCGATCTGGGCAACCGTCTTGCCGATCCGCCCCGCGCCGATGATCCCGACGCTCCTGATGTCCTGTGGTTGCATCACGGTCCTTTCTCGAACTCCGACGCGAACAGGTAGCGGACTGCAGGATCGCCCTGGCCCAGGTGAACCGTCTTCGCCGGATGGTGGTGATTTGCGGCCGCCCGCCAGATCAGTGCGACCGCGGATGCAGCTCTTCGGGCGGGTTGCGCAGGACGACGGGTTGCTTCTTGGTCTTCTGCAACACGAAGAACGCGACCGTGCCCCACACGGCAGGGACCCATAGCGCGATCGCGTGATAGACGAGCGTGGCCGCCGTGGCCACCGTCCCGCCTACTCCGTATAGGACGAGCATGCCGATCAGACTGCCGTCCAGTACGCCGATTCCGCCCGGCACCGGAATGAAGTTCGACAGATAGCCGATCTGGTACGCAAGCACCAGCGGTGCCACCGGCGGCGTCTGCCCGGCGGCGGCAAAGCACGCCCACAGCACCGCGATGTCGAACCAGAGGTAGCCGATCGCGCCAACGATCCGCCAGTCGGGGTGGACCATCAGCCGCTTGGTATCGCGCACGCTCGCCGCCGTCTCGGTCAAGAACGCGTTCAGTCGCCCCGGCCCTACCCGCGCACCCAACCCGTCGACGTAGTGCGGCAGCAGCAGGAACAACACGAGCACGATTGCGCCGACCGCCGCCGGCAAGATGCTGAGCCAAGGATTGTCCGGGCCGGGGAGACCGACGAACAAGCCCACCCCGGCCAGGATCAGCGTGACCACGTTGATCGCGCTCGTGTACAGAAACAGCACCGCCGAGCGTTCGGCGATCCTCCGCGCGGGCGCGCCGCGCTCGACCATCAGCCACGCGCCCACGGCCAGGCTGCCCACGCCACCCAGCGACACCGCCGCGCCGAACGCCTCCTCGCTGAGCGCCACATAGGACCCGACCCGCACCGGCGCCCGCTCGAACACCTGCAGAAACGCGACCACGTAGCTGCCGCACGAAAGCACCTCCAGCACGACCGCAACCACCACCCACTGGGCTTTCATGCCCG
Organism: Solirubrobacteraceae bacterium; assembly: GCA_036000295.1. Lineage (GTDB taxonomy): Bacteria > Actinomycetota > Thermoleophilia > Solirubrobacterales > Solirubrobacteraceae > Palsa-465. The sequence goes on along the minus strand of DASYFZ010000147.1, from coordinate 1,616 downwards.
ACACCGTGGTCGCGACACCCTTGAGCCCGGGCACCGCCAACAACAACCCGACGACCAACGCCCCCGCCAGGATCAGCGTGACGAACCCGTTGCGCAGGCTACGTCGCGCCTTGGTGGCGTTGACTTCCTCCGGTGGCGACCCCTGGGCGTCGAATTGCTCGAACGTCACGCGTGTTGTCAGTTTGCCAGCGTTCCGTCGAAGTCGATCGTGGCGTGCGTGCCATCGCAGAACGGCTTGTTCGAAGACCCTCCGCAGCGACACATCGCCATCGGATCGGGATGGTCGATCACGTGCCCGTCCGGTGCAGTCAGCGTTACGGGCCCCGAGACGATGTAAGGCCCGTTCTCGCTCGGGGTGATGGTGACATCCGGCATAGCCGGTCTCCTTTCTCTCAGGCGACCTTGATTGTGTTGTTGATCGGGAGCTGGCGGATGCGAGTCCCGGTGAGCGCCGCGATTGCGTTCGCCAGTGCTGGGGCGACCGAGGGAACCGCGACCTCTCCGACGCCGGTCGGCGACTCGGTCGACTCGATCAGATGGACCTCCATCTGGGGGACGGAGCGCATTCGTGTGATCGGGTAGCGGTCGAAGTTCTGGCTGACGATCTCTCCGCCGTCGCCGAGCACGACCTCCCCCCACGCGGCGGCGCTCAGCCCGAACAGAAGCCCGCCTTCGACCTGAGCGCGGATCAGGTCGGGGTTGATCGCGATGCCGCAATCGAGCACGAACACGATCCGATCGACATGAACCCGCCCGCGGCTGTCGAGAGAGATCTCGGTCACGTTGGCGCTGTGGCTGAGGAAACTCGAGCAGGTGATCCCGCGGGCGTGACCGTCGAGCGTTGGCTTGCCCCAGTCGGCGATCTTGGCCGCGAGCTCGAGCGCGCGCAACGTGCGTGGCGTGTCTGCAAGCAGATCTCGGCGCAGGTCGACGGGGTCGCGGCCCGCGGCGATCGCGAGCTCGTCGATCGCCGATTCGCGGGCGAACTCCGTGTGCGAGTTGCCGACCGATCGCCACACCATCGTCGGGACACCGGACTCGAAGTTCGTGGACTCGAGCTTGAAGCTGTCGAACGCGTACGGGTGGTCGACAGCGCCGGTCGTAGTGAAGAAGTCGACGCCGTTGGTGAACATCACGTCGCGCACGAATGGCAGGTTCACCGACGTCGGTGCGGCGACGATCTGCTGATGGACCGCGGTGAGCCGGCCGTCTGCGTCGGCCGCGGCCCGCACGCGGTGCACGACCATCGGACGGAAGCGCCCGCTCTTGAAGTCCTCCTCGCGCGGCGACTGGACCTTGATCGGATGCGCCCAGTCCAGGGCCCGAGCGATGTGCACGGCCTCGGTCGTCGGGTCGCGCGCGGCGCTCGAGTGCAATCCGAACGATCCCCCGGCAAAGGTCACGTGGACGTCGACCTGGTCTTTGTCGATTCCGGCCGCCTCAGAGGCGGCCATCCGCGTCCACTCGGGTGACTCCGTGCTGGCCCATACTTCGAGCACCCCGTCCTCCCGCATCCGGCACGCTGCATTGTTCGGCTCCATCGCGGCGTGCGCCAGATAGGGCAGCGTGTACGTCGCGTCGATCACCGTCGGGGCTCCAGCGATCGCCTGTTCCGC
>DASYFZ010000101.1:0-3194 GCA_036000295.1 Solirubrobacteraceae bacterium | reverse complement strand
AAGTTTCGCGAGGAGCAAGGAAACCTCGGTTGGGAATCGAGCCGTGCTTTCGGCTTGGCAGGGGGCTGCGGCGTGCTGCAGTGACCGAGACCCGCGCCGCAGTTCAGCAATCCGGACCGCCGCGGCGTGCGCTCGTTGGGTACCGAATGCCTCTGGGCTGGGTGTGCCGAGGCCATCGTCCATCGGGTGTTCTATGGCCTCGCAGCGACAGCGCCGGCGGCCCGATAGCGGTTGGTCGTTGTCGAGCAGGTCCACAAAGGACTTGAATACGCCGCTCATCCCGGCCGTGTAGATCGGGGGTTGATGCGATGATCGCGTCAGCCGTGGCGACTTTCTCGACCGCGGCCCGTAGCTCCTGCGAGAGCGAGACCGGTTACCGTGGTCTGGGCGATCTTCACCGCGAGCGGGGCAAGCTTCAGGCGCTTCCGATCGCAACGCCGATCGACAGCACGATCGCCCCGCCGAGCGTGACGACGAGCAGCGAGGAGCGCAGCGAGACGTGCAGGAACTTGTGTCGCACCCAGGCGATGGCGACGAGTTCGATCGCGACGACGATCCCCGCTACCACTAGCGCTTGGTTGACGTTGGTGATGATGAAAGGCAGTGAGTGAAAAACGCCGCCGAGCGTTGTTGCGGTTCCCGTGATCGCGCCGCGGACCATCGCCGACCCGCGCCCGGTCTGCTCGCCCGTGTCGGATAGCGCCTCGGAGAAGCCCATGCTCACCCCGGCGCCGAGCGCGGTCGCGAGGCCGACGAGCAGTGCGGTTCTGGAGCTGCTCGAGACCGCGGCGGCGAAGATCGGCGCGAGCGTCGACACCGTTCCGTCGATCATGCCGACGAGTGACGGCTGGACGATCTGCAGCACGAACTCGCTCTCGTCGCAGCCACAGACGCGACCGATCAGGCGCTTTAGCGCCGTCGACTGGCGCGGGCTGCCGGCCGGGGCGGACGGTGCTGATGTGTTCATTTCGCTTCTCTGAGCCGCTCGAGCTCCTCGTGGGTCAACTCGAGTTCAGTGGCCCCGAGGATCGGGGCGATCTGGTCGGGGCAGCGGAAGCCGACGATCGCGCCGTCGACCGCTGGGCGGCGCGGCGTCCACGGCACTGCGATCGCGCCGGACGTCGGCGCGCTCGGGCGGAGTTTCTCTATCTGTTGACATCTGCGTACTTTTCTCCTCGTGCGCGCATTGCGCTTCGTGTGCGTGATCAGCGCTGCCTCCGTTTGAAGGCCGGCGTCCCCTGAAAGCTGGAGCCCCGCCCCCAGCCGGCTAGATGTAGTCGTCGTGCTCGCGATAGACCGTGCGTCTACGGCTCAGCGCTACCCAAATCTCCGCTACCCGGTCGGCGTATCGCTCTACGCGTCGTGATCTCGGGCGATCCATCTCTGACGGCTGCTCGCTGAGGCAGGGCTGCCGTTTCCAGCGGACTCGCTCCTGGAAGGCCAGCCCAGACCCCGACTCCGAGGCCAAAGCCGCCCGGGTGCTGGAGCTATGAGCCGCGGCGCCGTTCGACGGGCCGATGATCAGCCGAGACCGCGGTCGCGACCCCCGTCGGATGAGACGTCGAACCGCACCTGCAGACGTTGGCCACGGAGCGCCTCTCGCAGGCGAAACGAAAGCAGCTCCCAAGATGGCGTAGCCGGGCGGTCGCTCAGGCCACCGTGCCGGCCCGATCACGGCGAGGTCTCACGCGTGGGCCCGAGGCGTATAGGTCAGTCCAGCGCACGACCGCACGCTGTTCGCGAGCGTCGACTAACGATCGCAACCGACTAGCCACGATTCTCCGACACCGGACAGAGGAGCAATTCATGAACGCAACGATGAAAAGGTCACCCCGCCGCTTTGCGACAGTCCTGCTGCTGTTGTCGGCGTTAGGAGTCGCCGCGTGCGGCTCGAGCCCTTCGGGCTCGTCGACGTCGGCGGCGAAGCCGTCGGCACAGTCCTCGACCCCATCGGGAGCTGCGGCGACAACGAAATCCTCGTCGACGCCCGCCGGCGCGAGCTCGAGCGGCATCCCGCAAGGGCCCAACGCGGGCGACGCGGACGCCGACAACCACGGTGGGCCCTCCGATGGGGATGGGAATATCTGACATCGGCAAGCGCATCCCGGCCCCAGGCATGCGGCGCGCGGTCAGCGGCAAGCGCCTAGGAGCGCTCGCACTCGCACTCATTGGCGCCGGCTGCGGCGCATCGAGTCAGGCACCTTTTGCCTGGGTCCAGCCCCAGCCCGTGCCGCGGCACTGGGCGGTCGTCCGGATCGCGTCGGGCTCCGAGCTCGCGTACCCGCCGGGATGGCGAATCGTGCCCGGAGACCGAGGAACAGCCACCGCCGCCTTGCTCGGCGAGGGCGGACGGTATCTCGGGTATCTGAACGTGACACCCCGCCAGGGAGACGAGAACGTCGCGACGTGGGCGTCGTTCCGGATCGCCCACAACGCCGACGAGGGCGACACCGCGGTCAAGCGCATCGCAGCAGCGACCAGTCTGCGCTTCCGCGCCGGGCACGGCAGCTGCGTCCAGGACTCCTACACCACGCGCACCGGCGCCCGATATATCGAGGCTGCCTGCCTCATAGCAGGACCCCATGGCGAGTCGGTGATCGTCGGCGCTGCCCCACCTGACAGCTGGAGCAGGACCTCGACCGCGCTCGAGCGGGCGATCTCGGCGTCCAAAGCGTAGCCACAACGCAATCGTGGTCGCGCGATCGCGCCCAGTCACTGTCGGTCTAGCGGTGGCAGTCGGGCGCCAAGAAGGTGGCGTCTCTGCATGCACATCGCCCGGGCCTGTGAGCTTGTCACCTGCGAACTTCTTGACACGATCGCCCAGCAGCTCGCGGTCCTTGACGCTGAGCCTGGCGTTACGGTGCGGCTTCATCCGCTGTCTTGCTTGGGACTGAGTAGCCTCGCAGCTCCCAGCCTCAAGTCGCGCCGGATGGCTAGCCCATCAGCAGAACAACGCGCTCGCGATCTACACCTAGGCAGACACCCGAACCAGACCAAACGATGGCGGCCTCGGTCTAGATGAAATCGAAACGCCTCCGGCGATTTCGGCCGCTTGCTCCCCACTTCTGCAATGTCGCCGCTGCGGCAGTCTCAGGCATCGACCGTCCGGGCATGTTGCGTAGGCAACAGTTCAGATACTGGCTGGTGATGTGACGAGCGCAACGCGCGAAAACCAAGCGTCAGGCGCTCGGGCC
>DASYFZ010000049.1:0-7459 GCA_036000295.1 Solirubrobacteraceae bacterium | reverse complement strand
CGGAATCGCGCGGGATCGTCACGGTCACCGGCGCGTGGCCGCTGGAGTGAAACGGCTGGAACAGCTGCACGAGGAACCACACCGCGGCCAGCGCGCCGGCCACCGCGACGACGGCCAGGACGCGCCCGCCGATCGAGTGCTGCGAACGCTCGCCGCCGGGCTTCGGGCTGCGGACGGGGCGCCTCGAGCGACGCACGGGGCGCTGGGCGCGGCGGGGCCGCTGCCCGGTCGACCCGAGCCGCTCGTTATGGGCTACGCGCCGTGTCCCCGAGGGCACCTCGTGCTCGTCGGCGGAGTCTTCAAAGTCGTCGTCGTCGTCCATGTCCGAGTCCCCGGTGAGCTCGGCGCCCTGCGGCAGCGTGTCATACCCGTCGAGGTCGGAATCCTCCGGGCGGCTTTCCGTGCGGACGGCGCCGCCATCCCATGCAGGGTCTGCGCCGTCGCCGTCGGACGCTCGGGAAGCGGGCTCGACCGCCGACGCGGGCTCTGGCGGGACAGCGGACTCTGTCGCCGGACCGCGCCCCGGCGCCGAGGTGGGCTCGGGGAGCCGCTCCTGGCGCTTGCGCTCACGCTCGAGCCGGGCCGCCTCGCGCTCGGCGGCCGTACGTTCGCCGGAGTCAGCCACCCGCGACCTCCGCCCGCCCGGCCCGCGAGGCGAGCCAGCTCTCCAGCAGATGCGCGGCCGCGCGTGAGTCCTCGGCCGCGGACCCGCCCGTTTGCTGGGCGAGCTTTGTTGTGAAGCGCTCGTCGTACAGCTCGACGGGCACGTTCAGCTGCTGCTCGAGCTTCGCCGCAAACGCGCGTGTCTCGGTGGTCTGCGCCGAGTCGCCGCCCGACAGCGACAACGGCAGCCCGACGACCACGCGCTCGGCGTCGAGCTCGCGCACGAGCGCCCGCAGGCGCGCAAATCCGCGCCTGGTTCCCGGAGCGAGCACAGGCTCCAATGGCGTGGCCAGCACCCCGGTCGGATCACTGACGGCACAGCCACACCTCGCGCTTCCGTAGTCGAGCGCAAGCACTCGCATGACCTTACCCGCTTACCCGGCGAGAGCGCTCTCGATAGCTGATCGCGCGGCTTTGAGAGCTTCGGGTAGCTTTTGCACGTCGCGCCCACCGGCGCGCGCGAGCGTGTCGCGACCGCCACCGCCACCGCCCACCGCAGCGGCCGCAGCCTTGACGAGCTCGCCGGCCTTCAGTCCGCGCGGTACCAGCGACTGAGCGACGCTCGCGACGAGGTCGACGCGGTCCTCGCCCGCGGCCGCCAGCACGATCGCGGCGTCACCGAGCTTGTTCTTCAGGCGGTCGGCCACGTCAAGCAGCGCCTTGCCGTCGGGCACCTTCACCTCGGCGACGAGCACCTTCACGCCGCGGAACTCCTCGGCGGCGGCGACCAGCTGGTCGACGTCGACGCCGGCTTGCTCGCCGCCCTGCTTCGCCGCGCGCTCGAGCTCGCGGATCCGGGTTCGCATCTCGAGCACCGTGTCTGCCACACGCTCGGGCGGCACCCGAAGCGTCTCGGCGGCACGACCGAGCTCCCAGTCGTGTCGGCGCAGGAGCTCAACCGCCTCGGGACCCGTCACGGCTTCGATCCGGCGGACGTTGGCGGCGCTCGAGGTCTCCGAGAGGATCTTGAACAGCCCGATCTCCGAGGTCATGCGCACGTGCGTGCCGCCGCACAGCTCGCGCGAGAACGAGCCGTCGCCGACCTCAACCATCCGCACGACGTCACCGTACTTCTCGCCGAACAGCGCCATCGCGCCGAGCTGCTTGGCTTCGGTCAGCGTCGTCGTGATCGCGCGCACCGGCTGACTCTCGAGGATCCACTCGTTGACCTGCCGCTCGAGCTCGCCCACCTGATCGGCGCTCAGCGAGCTCGCGTGCGTGAAGTCGAAGCGCAGCTTGTCGGGCCCGACGTACGAGCCCGCCTGGTGGACGTGCGATCCCAGCAGCCGTCGCAGGGCCGCGTGCAGGAGGTGCGTGGCCGTGTGGTTGCACTCGGTCGCGTGGCGCGCGCGCCGGTCAACATGCGCGAGCACGCGCTCGCCGGGCTTCAGCGTGCCGCGCTCGGGCGTGACCGCGACGACCTGGTCGTCGCCGAGCCGCAGGACGTCCTGCACGACCGCACGGCAATCGCCGTCGGCGCACTCGACGTATCCGGAATCGGCCACCTGTCCACCGCCGGTGGCATAGAACGGCGATTCGACCAGCTTGACGAGCACGCGCCCGTTGTCGGACTCGACGGCGCCGACCGTCGTCTCCCGATCGGTCGTCTCGTAGCCGACGAAGTCGGTCGCAAAGCCCGCCGAGCCCGCAAACGCCACAGCGCGCTCACGCATCGCCTCACGCGCGCCGTCGCGGCCGGCACTCGCGCGCGCGCGGTTGCGCTGCTCGTCCATCAGCACCTCGAAGCCCTCCTCGTCGACGCCCAGCTCGTGCTCGGCGACGATCTCGAGCGTCAGGTCGATCGGGAACCCGTACGTGTCGTGCAGCAGGAACGCATCCTCCGCCGCGATCCCCTCCTCCCCCGCGTCTTGAGCGCGCGCGATCAGATCGTCGAGCAGCTTGGTGCCCTGCTCGAGCGTGCGGCCAAAGCTCTGCTCCTCTGACTCCAGCCACTTGAGCACGGTGTCGCGCTGCTCGTGCAGCTCCGGGTACACAGAGCCCATCAGCTCGGTCACGCGCTCGGCGTAGCGGCTCATGAACCCGGGATCGAGCTCGAGCGCATGGCGGCCCTGCAGGATCGCGCGGCGCATGATCCGCCGCAGCACGTAGCCGCGGTCCTCGTTGGAGGGCACGACGCCGTCGGCGATCAGGAACGTGGTCGCGCGTCCATGGTCGGCGAGCACCCGCAACGCCTTGTCGGTCGGGAAGTCGTGGCCGTAGCTGCGGCCCGACAGCTCCTCGCCGAGCGCGATCAGCGGCGCGAACTGATCGGTCTCGAACACGGTCGTCTTGTCCTGGAGGATCGCCGCGAGCCGGTTGAGCCCGAGGCCGGTGTCGATGTTCTTGGCCGGAAGCGGCGTCAGCACGTTGACCGGGTTCTGGTCAAGCTGCATGAACACGAGGTTCCAGTACTCCAGGAAGCGCTCGTTGTCGCCGCCCGGCAGGTCGTCGGGCTTGCCGAAGTCCAGACCGCGATCGAGGTACAGCTCCGAGCAGGGACCGCACGGACCGGTGGGCCCGGCCTGCCAGAAGTTCTCTGACCGCGGGCACTCGACGATCCGCTCGCGCGGGACTCCCACCTCGAGCCACGCCTGCACCGCCTCCTCGTCGAGACCGAGACCGAGCTCCTCGTCGCCTGCGAACACCGTGATCCAGACATCCTCGGCCCGGAACCCGAAGCCCTCCAGCGACAGCTCCCAGGCGAACCGCACGGCCTCGCGCTTGAAGTAATCCCCGAACGAGAAGTTGCCGAGCATCTCGAAGAACGTGAGATGCCGCGTGGTCGTCCCGATGATCTCGATGTCGGCAGTGCGGAAAGTCTTCTGGCAGGTCGTGACGCGCGGATGCGGCGGTCGCTCAACGCCCTGGAAGTACGGCTTCAGGGGATGCATTCCCGCGACGGTGAACAGCGCCGAGGGATCGTGCTCGGCGGGGATCAGCGACGCGGACGCCAAGCGCTTGTGGTCGCGGTCCACGAAGAAGTCGATGAAGGTCTTGCGAATCTCGTCGGTTGTCATCATCGCGACACGGAGTGTAGGCACGGCCGCGCGACTGGGACGCTGGCCTAGGTCCCGCTCATCGCGCTCAAGCTCGGGCACGCGCCGGCCGAATTCATTGATGCATGCTTCGCCTGCTCGCATCGCTGCGCCGGATCGCGCTCGCCCTGCCCGCGCTGGCCGTATCGCTGATGGTCTGCGCGCCCGCCCATGCGGCGCCGTATGACCCCAACGGCTTCCGGTTTGAGTCGTCGTCGCTGTCGGTGCACGAGAACGCCGGCGAGGCTGTGATCACCGTGCAGCGCGCCGACGCCCGCCAGGAAGCCCAGGTCCGCTACATCACGATCGGGATCACCGCCGTCGCCCCGTACGACTACACGCCCGTCAAGGCGATGATCGACTTCGCCGCCGGACAGTCGACGGCGACGTTCTCGGTGCCGATCGTCGACCACGGCGTCAACGGCCTGCCCAAGACGATCCAGCTGTCCCTGTTCGGTCCTGCCACCTACCCGGGCAAGATCGGCTTGGCCGACCCGTCCAAGGCCGTGCTGACGATCCTCAACGACGACCCCCCGCTCGCGCGCATCGCCGGCAACCCGCTCGGCCTCCCGAGCACACCGACCGGCGACAACCCGCTCGCCGGCGCCAGCTTCTTCGTCGACCATCAGAGCGAGGCCGCAAACGACGCCGGTCGGTACCCGGCGCTCAACGCGATTGCCAGCCAGCCCGACGTCGAGCACTTCGGAACCTTCAGCGGACCGGACATCGGCATCGCCGTCGCGCATTACCTCGACCGCGCGGCGGTCCAGGAGCCGGGCACGGTGCCGATGCTCGCCACCTACCGGCTCGTTTACGGCCACTGCGGACACTGGTCAGATCCGGTCTCCGAACAGCAGGCCTACCACGACTTCATGTCGCGATTTGCCGCGGGAGTGGGCGGACATCGCGCGGTGCTGTTCCTCGAGATGGACTCGCTGATCACGGTGGGCTGCCTCAACCAACACGGACTGGCGGTGCGCATGCACGAGCTCGACGACGCGATCAACGTGCTGACGGCCAACTGTCCCCACCTCGTCGTCTACCTCGACGCCGGCGCCGCCGACGCCGTCCCCGCCCCGCAGATCGCAAAGCTGCTGCGTCGGGCGGGCGTGGCCAAGATCCAGGGCTTCTTCCTGAACTCCACGCACTTCGACTGGACCACCAACGAGATCCGTTACGGCGAGCAGATCTCGCGGTTGACCGGCGGCAGGCACTTCGTAGTCAACACCGCCGAGAACGGCCGCGGTCCGCTCGTTCCCCACAACCGCGTCAAGAACGGCAACGAGGTCCTCTGCAACCCGCTGAATCGCGGCCTCGGCCCGGTTCCGACCGCGGCCACCGGCTTTCGCAACGTCGACGCCTTCGCCTGGATCGCCAACCCCGGCAAGTCCGGCGGCCAGTGCCGCGCCGGCGCGCCCAAGACCGGCAACTTCTGGCTCGGGTTGGCGCTTGAGCTCGTCCGTAACGCGAACTTCCGCGTCAGCTAGCTTGCGATCGCATCTGCCGGGTGCGGACGGGTGATCGTGCCCCATCCGATCACGAGTTCGCCGTCCATCAGGCAGGCCATCTGCCCCGGGGCGATCGCATCCGCGGCGTCGTCCAGCTCGAGCGTCAGTGACGGCTGCCGGCCCTCGGAGCCGGTGTCCACCACGCGGGCCGCCAGCGGCCGCGAGCGGTAGCGAAGCTTGACGCGGTCGACCCGTCGGCCGTCGCGGTGAAGACGGGCGTTTCGCACCGTCACGTGCGAGCTCTGCAGCGCCTCGCGAGGCCCGACCACGACGCGGTTTGACTGCGCGTCCTTGTCGATCACGTACAGCGGCTCGCCGGAGGCGATGCCGAGGCCCTTGCGCTGGCCGACCGTAAAGCGGTGCTGGCCGCGGTGACGGCCGAGCACGCGGCCCTCCTGGTCGACGATCGGCCCGAGCCGGTCGCCCAGCCCGCCGTGGCGCGCGAGGAACCGGCCGCGGTCGGTTCCCGCCATGAAGCACAGGTCCTGAGAGTCGGCCTTGGCGGCGACGGGGAGCCCGGCGGCGGCCGCGAGCTCACGCACCTCCGGCTTGGTCAGATCGCCGAGCGGGAAGCGCATCCGCGCGAGTGACCCCGGCGACAGCGCCGCCAGCATGTAGGTCTGGTCCTTGGCAGCATCGGCCGCGACGCGCAGCAGCGGCCCGTCGCGGTGCTCGGGCTCGGCCGTGCGCGCGTAGTGACCCGTCGCCAGCGTGTCGCAGCCCAGCCTGTCGGCGAGCTCGAGCATGGCGTCGAGGCGGACGTGGCCGTTGCAGCCGACGCAGGGGTTGGGCGTCTCGCCGCCCGCGTAGCCGGAGATGAACGGCTCGACGACGCCGTCGCGAAACTCGCGGCGCAGATCGATCGTGAAGTGAGGCAGGCCCATCGAGTGCGCGAGCGACCGCGCCTGAGCGACCGCCGTCGCCGAGCAGCAGCTCCGCTCGGCGTCGTTCTCGGCGTCGGCCCATAGCTCCAGGGTGACCGCGACCGTCTCGCCCGCCTGCGCGCACCGCAGTGCCGCGACCGCGCTATCGACGCCGCCGCTCATCGCCACCAGCGACCGCTGTCCCGAAGTGGGCCGCCCGAGTTCGCCGCGCTCGCGCACCGCGGCGCCGAGCGCCCGCGCGAGCGCGTCGGCCGCGACCTCGGCGGCGTGCAGCTTGGCCGGGCTCAGCCCGCCAAGCTCCTCGGCGATGTCCTGCGGCCCGATTCGCGCCGCCTCGAGCACGGCCCTTCCCCGCACCAAGGTCACCGCGGCGCTTCCGGCGGCGGTGGCGGCGCCGCACCCGTGCGCGTCAAAGCCCGCGTCAGCTACCCGGTCGCCGGCGAGGCTGATCGAGATCTCGACGCTGTCGCAGCAGGAGCCGCCGCCGGCGGTGACCGTGCAGGCGCCGTCGGGAACATGGCGATGCCCCTGGGGCGAGGTCAGGTGATGCTCGAATGCGAACGTGTCCACGCTCGCGAGAATAGAGCGGAGCGTCCGACTACTTGACGGCGACCGCGTCCGAGACGCGCTGTGACAGCTCGAGCTGGTCGAGGTAGCCGGTCAGGAGGTCGGCCTTGCGCTGGCCGTCGATCAGCACGAGCGTCGGCGACTCGGTGACCTGCACCTGGTTGGTGATCACCGGGTAGCGCGTGAGCTCTGAGAGCGGTACCGCGAGCTTGACAACCTTGCCACCGCGGGCCGGGATCTCGTCGAGCTCGTGCTTGACGGCCTGGTCGTCGGCGGCGGCCGGGTTGAAGAACAGGATCGCGAGCACCTTGTGGTGATTGAGACCGTTCTCGATCAGCGCCTGGCGCTGCTGCGGGGAAACCGCGTGCTTGACGGCGGGCTTGGCGGCCGGCTTGGCCTTCGTCGCGCTCGTGCTGGCGCTGGTCGCGCTCGCGTGGGCGGTTGCGTCTGACGCGCTCGCGTGCGAAGCGTCCGCGTGCGCGAGAGCCGCGGACTTCGGCTGACTGGCAGCCGGAGCCGGGCTGCTCGAGCTGGACGCCGGGCCGCTGGACGAGCTCGGCTTCAGCGCGACCGTCCACACCGCGAAGAACGCGATCGTGGCGACCAGCAAGCCGATCATTGGACGTGGGATATTCGCCATCAAGCCCTTATTCGGCAGCCGGCGCGAAGACCTGAGCGTTTGATGTCGCCGCAGACGGGAAGACCGCTGCTGCAGTTCGAATCCCGTAAGAACTTCTTTCTAAAGCATCGAGGCCCAGCGCCGATCAACCCGCCCATGAACGCCGACCGCCACGCCGCATAC
>DASYFZ010000023.1:0-3583 GCA_036000295.1 Solirubrobacteraceae bacterium | reverse complement strand
AACTTCCCGATCTTGATGGCGGCGTGGAAGATCGCGCCCGCGCTGGCCGCCGGTAACTGCACGGTGATCAAGCCGGCGAGCCCGACGCCGTGGTCGCTGTTGAAGCTTGCCGAGGTGATCGGCAACATCGTCCCCCCGGGGGTGTTGAACATCGTCAACGGCCCGGGCGCCGGGATCGGCAAGGCGCTCGCGTCGAACAAGCGGATCGCAAAGGTCGCGTTTACCGGCGAGACGGTGACGGGCCGGCTGATCATGAGCTACGCCGCTCAGAATCTGATCCCGTCGACCACCGAGCTCGGTGGCAAGTCGCCGAACATCTTCTTCGAGGATGTGATGGCGGCCGACGACGCGTTCCTGGACAAGGCGATCGAGGGTCTCGTGCTGTACGCATTCAACAAGGGCGAGGTGTGCACATGCCCGTCGCGCGCCCTGATCCAGGAATCCATCTACGACAAGTTCATGGAGCGCTGCCTGGAGCGGATCGCCGCGATCAAGCAGGGCGACCCGCTCGATCGCGACACGATGATCGGCCCGCAGGTCTCGGCCGCGCAGCTCGAGAAGATCGAAAGCTACGTCAAGATCGGCCTCGACGAAGGCGCCGAGTTGCTGATCGGCGGACATCGTCCTGCCGCCAGCTTGGACGGTGGTTACTACTTCGAGCCCACGGTGTTGAAGGGGCACAACAAGATGCGGGTGTTCCAGGAGGAGATCTTCGGCCCGGTGCTCGCGGTGACGACGTTCAAGGACGAGGCCGAGGCTCTGGAGATTGCCAACGACACGTTGTACGGCCTCGGCGCCGGCGTGTGGACCCGCGACGGAAGCCGCGCATTCCGAATGGGCCGCGCGATCAAAGCGGGACGCGTGTGGACCAACTGTTACCACCACTACCCCGCGCACGCCGCGTTCGGCGGCTACAAGAGCTCCGGCGTCGGCCGTGAGAACCATCGGATGATGCTCGACCACTACTCGCAGACCAAGTGCCTGCTGGTCAGCTACGACCAGAACCCGATGGGATTGTTCTAGAGATGGCGGCTACGGCTCGTGATGGTGTGCCGGCTGTTGCCGCCACACCGGCGGCGCTCGAGGTGATTCGTCGCCTCGAGGCCGCCCATGGGCCGCTGTCGTTCTTTCAGTCTGGGGGCTGCTGCGATGGCAGTTCCGCGATGTGCTTGAAGGACGGCGAGCTGCCGATTGCGCCCCACGACGTGCAACTCGGCGAGATCGGCGGCGCGCCGTTCTACATCGACACCGAGCAATACGAGCGGTGGGGAAGACCGCGGTTTTTGATCGACGTCGCGCCGGGCGCCGCCGATGGCTTCTCGCTCGAGGGACTGGAGGGCGTGCATTTCATCTCTCGTTCACCCTGACGACGCCCGCGCAGAACCCGGGCCGCCGCAACCCAACTAGACCGACCTGATCGAGGCCGGCCACCTGGAAAGCAGGACACACCATGGCCACTACATACGCTCCGGAACCCAGCACGTCAGAGGCTGCACCCACCACCTACCGCGCCGCGGTCGTCCATGACTTCGGCAGCCCGCTCACCGTCGAGCAGGTCCCAACGCCGAAACTCGGTCCGGGACAAGTGCGCGTGAAGGTCGAGGTGTGCGGCCTGTGCCACACCGACATCCACGCCGCGAACGGCGACTGGCCGATTAAGCCCTCACCGCCGTTCACCCCCGGCCACGAGGGCGTTGGCATCGTCACCGAGATCGAGCCCGGCGAAGTCGCCACCACTGACCTCGGTCACGAGGTCCACATCGGTGACCGCGTCGCGATGCCCTGGCTCGGCTATGCATGCGGCAGCTGCGACTACTGCGTGTCCGGTTGGGAGACACTCTGCCACGCGCAGAAGATGATGGGCTACACGATCGACGGCGGCATGGGGGAGTACGCCACCGCCTACACCGACTACGTCGTCAAGGTCCCGGAAGGCGTCGACCCATTCGACGCCGCCCCGCTGACCTGCGCCGGCGTGACGACCTACAAAGCGGTCAAAGTCGCGGGCACCCGCTCCTCTGATTTCGTCGCGGTGTTCGGCGTCGGCGGCCTCGGCCACCTGGCGATCCAGTATGCGGCGATCGCCGGAGGTCGAGTCGTCGCGGTCGACGTGATCGATGAGAAGCTCGAGCTCGCACGCGAGCTCGGCGCCGAGTTCACCATCAACGCCAAGAAGGAAGACCCGGTCGAGGCGATCCAGCGGCTCGGCGGAGTCGACCAAGCGATCGCGCTCGCCGTCTCGCCATCTGCGTTCGAGCAGGCGTACCGGTCGCTCCGTCGCGGCGGGAAGCTCGTGTTCGTCGCGCTGCCGGCCGACAACGAGATCACGCTCCCGATCTTCGAAACCGTGCTCAACGGGATCACGATCGTCGGCTCGATCGTCGGTACACGAAAAGACCTACGCGAGGTGTTCGAACTTCACGCAGCCGGCAAGACCCGCGTGATCCGCGAAACCCGACCGCTCGACCAAGTCAACGAGGCCATCGCCGACGTCGAGGCCGGACGAGTCGCCGCGCGGATCGTGCTCGAGCCATAGACAACGACAGCCACGGAGCGATCCCACAGGCGCCCATCGATCCTCCACACCGGTCGCCGTCGGGATCTCTCCATGGACACCCACAGCTCCCCCGAACCGCTCAGCCTGGCGCGAACTACTCGGCCGCCACGCGGCACAGAAGAAGCCGAGCCGACCTTCCCATCAAGCCCCCGGCGTCCCCGCGGAGCGCCAATTTGTTTCCGTAAAGCAACCATGGCCGCCGAGGCGTCTCTGCCGTCGGTCCGTTTCGCCGGTGATGCGGCGCTCGCCAAGGACCACTGCTTCCGGTTTTGCCAACCGCGAAAGGGGTCGTCGAGCCCGACGGGTCGCGTGGCGTGACGGGCAGCCGACCCTGGCCCCTGATCGCGAAGCTCTGGATGCCCGCGCCGACGCCGCGCACGCCGACGCCAAAGCACGGCGGGGAGGCCCGACCGACGGTGGCTGGCACTGCTCGTCGCCAACACCACGGAAGCGGGAGACCGAAAGCGCGCACCCGCCGCACGCGAAGGGAAGGCTCTCGCCGCGGACCCAGGGTCGCGGCGCCGGTCCACACCGCGGCCTTGACTTGTCAGGACGTGACAACCCCAGCGCTCGCGAGGCCCGCGGGGGCGCCGTGACCGGTGTAGGCGGACTCCAACAGCGGGTTCCCGACGGAGCTCACCTGGCTGCATTCGTGCGCGGGCGGTACTCCCGGCTGACGATCGCATTCGCCGCGGAGCCGGGGTCGAGCCTGCCATCGCTTCGACGACCAAGCGCAACTTCGCAACGCTGCGGTGTTAGCCGTTGGCGAGCAAGCAGACGCTCGGACCGGCGATCGGCCAGCGCTTCTCCTTGGTCGGCGCCAGGGCAGTCGGATTTCGGGTGCTGCTTCGGGCGGCCGTAGACCCGAAGCAGAAGTCAGGCCGGCCCGGAGCCGTGCCGGTCAGATGGCTCGGTCTTCGTGAATGGAGCAGCGGCCGCAGCTTGAAACTTCGTGTTCCTGCGCTCCCGCTTTTCGGCGGGCGGCACCGACCGCGCGTTACGAATTAGGGTGACCGCGTGGAACAG